>JAAXXJ010000290.1 GCA_013334545.1 Nitrospirota bacterium
GCGAAGATGGCAACGAGCTTCGGGATCGAATATATCATCAAAGGAGCTCCTGCAGGTGAGCTGGTCAAGATCACTCTTCGCTATCTGCATCCGATGATATCGAATCCGGAGACGGGCAAAAAATACACCTCACAAGAGGTCAGCATTGCTGCCCTGGTGGGCAAAAAGATCCATGAAGGATATACCTTTGATCATGAGTGGGAGCTTGTAACCGGCGCTTGGGTCATACAGGTATTTTACGATGGCAGGAAGCTGGCAGAGCAATATTTTACTATCTACAAACCATAAATCCAGAAGCGAACGCATTCCCCGCGATCTTGATCAGGCATCGGTGCGGTCATTGCAGGATTCATTGCCCGTCAGGTTCCGTCAGGAATTGCAGCATTTCCTGCGTAGATTTTTTCCTCCCTCTCTGGTATAGTACATAAACGCGTTGTCCGTACCAATCCTATGAAAACAGCATCATTACCCGTTAACCGGACCACCCGGAGGTACAACGCCTTCGGACAGTACATGAAGGACCTCTTTGGTCAGGCCGTATACAAAGTGAACGTGGATGCGGGATTCACCTGCCCGAACCGCGACGGCACGGTGTCTGTAGGCGGCTGTATCTACTGCAATAATGACAGTTTCCGGCCCAGCGCCTGCGCCAGCACGGCTTCCGTGCGCGACCAGATCGAAAAGGGAATACCCTACCTCAGGCGCCGGTATGGCGCCGAGATGTTCATCGTCTACTTCCAGCCATTCACGAACACCTATGCGCCGGTTGGAACGCTGGAGCGGCTTTACCGGGAGGCGCTTGAGCAGCCCGGCGTTGTCGGGCTTGCCATCGGGACCCGTCCTGACTGCGTGGACGAAGAGAAGATCGCCCTTCTCGAAGAGCTGGCGAAGGACCATTTCATCCTGATCGAGTACGGACTCCAGTCAATCCATGACAAGACGCTCCGATTCATCAACCGAGGCCATGATTATGCCTGCTTCAAACGCGCTGTGTCGATGACGGCAGGGCGGGGGATCCGAGTGGGAGCGCACCTCATCCTCGGCTGCCCCACGGAAACGCGTGACGAGATGCTTGCCATGGCTGATGAGCTATCCGGCCTTCCCATCGGTTTCCTGAAGCTTCATCAGCTTCAGGTCATCAGAGACACTGCCTTAGCCGAACTGCATGCGACCAAACCGTTCCTCACCCTCGGATACGAGGAGTACATCACGCTGGTCGCCGATTTCCTTGAACTACTCACGCCGGACATCGTGATCCAGCGCCTGTTCGCCGCGGCACCTGCGGACATCCTCATAGCGCCCGTATGGAGCAGGACGAGGAGCGAGTTCCTGAACGACCTTTATGCGTACATGGAAGAGCGCGGAAGCCACCAGGGAAAGTTGTATAAGTCGGGAAAATAACCTCCGAGACCTGTTCATCCGGCGAATAGGGCATGCTGTTCCCCGGGTCCCTATGGTAAAAAAGAGGTACTTACTATGATAGACCTGCACACACATTCATTGTTCAGCGACGGCGTCCTTGTCCCGTCGGAGCTTGTCCGCAGGGCGGTGATGAAGAACTACGAGGCGATCGCTATCACGGACCATGCAGATGCATCGAACCTGGACTTCATCCTTCCCCGGGTCACGGCGGCATGCCGGGAGCTCGGCAAGCGCTGGAAGATCAAGGCGCTGCCGGGCCTCGAGCTGACGCACATCCCGCCCGAGACTTTCGGCACGCTTACCAAAAAGGCGCGCAAATTGGGCGCGATGATCGTCGTGGCCCATGGGGAGACCCTGGTGGAGCCGGTGCATCCCGGCACCAATCGCGCGGCGATCGAGGCGAAGGTGGACATCCTGGCGCATCCCGGACTGATCACCCGGGCAGAGGCGGAGCTTGCCGTGAAGAACGGTGTCTGTTTGGAGATCACGACCCGCAAAGGTCACAGCCTGTCCAATGGCCACGTGGCGAAGATGGCCGAGGCCACAGGAGCGAAGCTCGTGATCGATACCGATACCCACGAACCTGGCGACCTGGTAACCGACGAGTTCGCTCGGAGCGTTCTGCTCGGCGCCGGCATCAGCGGGAAGAGAGCGGACGACGTCTTCCGCAATTCACGAGAGTTGGCGGACAAGGCGATCAAGAAGTTCGGATAACGGCATACTACATCACCGGCCGAGGAGGAACGTTCATCGATGGCGAAGATCAAGAAGAAGACCACCAAGACCATGTTGTCACCGGAAGATGAGATCAAGGGCATATCGCAGACGATCGCCGACTACTACCATGCCTACCGGCAGCAGGCCAATATTGCGCTCATGCTGGTCGTACTGGTCCTGATCGCAATGACGGTCTACTGGCTGGTACAAGCAGGGAACGAAAAGAAGTCGGGACAACTGTTTACCGCAGCCTACGACGCATACGATCCCGGCGGCGGCGCTCAGCCGAACCATCCACTCGCACTCCAGCGGTTCCAGGATGTGGTAAAGCAGTATGGCGGGACAACGAACGGTGCTATCGCTGAGATCTATATCGGCAATACGTATGCCAGCATGGGGCAGCCCGATGCAGCGCTGAAAGAGTACGAAGCGTTCACGAAGAAGCATGCGGGAGAGAACTTCCTGCTCGGGATGGTGTATCAGCGGATGGGGTATGCGTACCTCGCGGCGGGAAAGGGTGATGAGGCCATCAAGGCGTTCAGCAAGGCGGAGACGCTTGTGGGTACGGGAGCCGCAACACTGGAACTTGCCCGGCTTTATGACCGTTCGGGAAACAGCCAGGAAGCCCTGAGCAAGTATAAGGTGATCAGTGACGATCTTCCGTCCTCAGCCTGGGCATCTGAGGCGAGAACGAAGCTTCCGCCTCCGGACCTGGGCCAGGAGAAGCCTGCACAACCGGGTGCGGCAGCGAAATAGCTTCGTCCCGGGAATGGCCTTCTGACAGGTCAGAAGCGGACTGACAGCGCATGACCCTGGCGGGTGAAGCAAGGCGCGAGCATTCCTCACCGTTTGCTGCGGTGCGAGCTGCCGGTTAGGTACCCAGAGCTCCTTGAGGAACGATGTTCGCTTCAGCTCGGCGCAAGGAGCTTCAACTTACGGTCAGGAAGCAAAACGCCGTTATCTGACTCATACCTGACGTGGATCCGTGTCAAATGCAGTTTATCGGTTCGTGCGTCAAGCCAAATACGAAGAGGGTCCGGAGAACAGCTCCTGACCCTCTTCGTCGTTCTTTATGCTCCCTTCTATTATTATATGCGGTCGACGTCCACGACGAGCTTGATCTTTTGGCCCGCACGGACCGAACGGATGCCGTCGTTCCACTGCCGGATGTCCGCCACGGTGACATCGTGCTTGCTGGCGATCCGGGTAAGGTTGTCGCCGCGGCGTACGCGGTACAGTATCTGCTGTTTTTTGCCGGTCTGGTCCGGCGACAGGTAACTGGCGTCCTGCTGTTTCGCATTGGCGTCCACCGGGATGAGCAGGTGTCTGCCCGGAATGATCCGGTTCTTCTTCAGATTATTGATATCGCGGATAGCCTCGGGCGAGGTGTTGTATTGCGTTGCGATGCCCGCAAGCGTTTCTCCCTTGGCAACCAGATGGCGTTCCCAACGGATCTTCTGGTCGGCCGGTACTGAAACGAAGCTGGCGGTAAATTGGGCGCCGGTCCCCTTGGGGACGCGGAGGATGTAGTTCGTCGCGTCCGGCGGCGTGACCCAGCGCTTCAACTCCGGGTTCAACTCCTTGATGACGTCGTAGCTCGTGCCGGCGCAACGGGCAGCCAAGCGGAGATCGATGCTCTCGCTGATGACCACTTCATCATAGACGAACAGGTCGTAGGGCTGGACGACGAACCCGTAGGCCTCGGGATTCTTGGCGATGATGTCGGCGTTGACCGGACCATCATTCACCACGGCATCTACGTCACCGGCGGCAAGCGCCTGGAAGGCCAGGGTGATCTCGTCGTAGCGCACGACTTCCACGCCGTCAATCTCGCTGGCGGCGGGAAGCTCGACAAAACCGACCTCGATCTGACCTGTCGTCGGATCCGGCATGAGCGGTCGCGATTGTGGCCGCACCTCGCCATCGCAGGTATCTCCCCACTTGCGCGAATCGGAGCAGGTCTGCCGGCCGGCTGCGACAACCGGCAGCAAGGGACGTCAGGGCCACGAAAGCCAGCACTGCTCCCCGCCAGGATGATATGAACCGGACTGCCATCTCGACCACCTCCGCTACGTCTT
>JAAXXJ010000291.1 GCA_013334545.1 Nitrospirota bacterium
CTTCTTCTGCGTCCTCTGGCCCGGGATGGCCTGCCCGGCCGGCGAGGTCGTCGTGGCCGCCATGAAAGGGGTGGCGCTCGAGCGCTGGATGCCCGTGTTCATGTAGGCCTCGTTATCGAGGCAGAAAAAGATCATGTCATGGCCGCGCTCCATGGCGCCGGAGAGGGCCTGGAAGCCGATATCGTAAGTGCCGCCGTCGCCGCCGAAAGCGATGAACTTGATGTTCTTCTGGATCTTGCCTTTTTTCCGGAGCGCGCGGTACATGGTCTCGATGCCCGAGGCCGTGGCTGCGGCGTTCTCGAAGGCGCTGTGCATCCAGGGCACCTCCCACGCCGTGTAGGGGAAGAGGCAGGTGGACACCTCGAGGCAGCCCGTGGCATTCGCGATCACCACCGGCTCGTCGCAGGCCAGCAAAACCTGCCGGACGACGGTCGGCGCGCCGCAGCCGGAGCACATGCGGTGCCCGCCGCAAAGGTTGTCCTTCTTGTGTGTCAATGATTTCAAGGTCAATGGTTTTTCTTCGGTCGGTGCGCTCATGCGGATCTCCTTGATCTTAGCTTCTCAGCGTCATGTAGTCCTTCAGCATCCTGACCTTGCCGGTCTTCGCCACTTCGATGGTCTCTTCGATCACCTGGTCCACGTCGAGCGGCATGAGGTCCCTGCCGCCAAGGCCGTAGATCTTGTTGAACAGCACCGGCCCCTTGTTCGGCGCGAGGGCCGAGGCGATCTCCATGAAGAGCGGGCCCATGCCACCGTAGGAATCCGCGCGGTCCATGATGCAGATGGCCTTTGCGCCTTTGAGCGCGGCGCCGATCTCCGCGTACGGGAAGGGGCGGAACATGCGGGGCTTGAGCAGCCCGACCTTCACACCCTTCTCGCGGTACCGGTCCACTTCATCCTTGATGGTGCCGGCGGCCGAGTTCAGCGCCACGATGGCCACCTCGGCGTCCTCGAGGCGGTAGGTCTCGAAGAGCTCGTACTTTCGGCCCGTCAGCTTCGCGAACTCCGCGGACACGTCCTGCACGACTTTCTTCACGTTCAGCATGGCCTCGTGCTGTGCGCGCTTGTGCTCCATGTAGTAGTCCGTCAGCACCAGGGCGCCGATGCTCTTGGGATTGTCGATGTCCAGGAGCGGGTCCTTGGCGATGTATTCGCCCACGAACTTCTTCACATCCTCGTCGGTGATGTACTGCATGCTCTCGATGGAGTGGCTGATGATGAACCCGTCCATGTTGACCGCGATGGGCAGCCGCACGGAAGGATGCTCGGCGATGCGATAGCCCATGATCGTGTTGTCGTAGGCCTCCTGGGCATTCTCGCAGAAGAGCTGGATCCAGCCGCAGTCGCGCATGCCCATGCCGTCGGAATGGTCGCCGTGGATGTTGAGCGGAGCGGAAAGCGCCCGGTTCACCAAGGCCATCAGAATCGGCAGCCGGTAGCCCGAGGCGATGTGCAGCATCTCCCACATGAGGGCGAGGCCCTGGGCGCTCGTGGCCGTGGCCACGCGCCCGCCGGCAGCGGCGGCGCCGATGGCGGCGCTCATGGCGCTGTGCTCGCTCTCGACGAGGATCATCTCGGTGTCCACCTTCCCGTTCGAGACGAAGGAGGTGAACGACTCCATGATGCCCGTCGAGGGCGTGATGGGATAGGCGGGCATCACGTCGGGGTTCAACTGGCGGAGCGCCTCGGCAACGGCCTGGTTGCCGGTGACCGCCACGGTCTTTGTTGAGGTTATGCCCATGTTATTTGCCCTCCTCTTCCATGACGATGGCCTTGTTGCCTTTTTTCCCGGGGCATTCCATGGCGCAGACGCCGCAGCCCTTGCAGTGGTCGTAGTTGAAGCCGGTCATCTTCTCGTCCTTCACCGTGACCGCCGAGTCGGGGCAGTAGATCCAGCAGAACATGCAGTGGATGCAGTTCTCCTCGATCCAGCGAGGCTTGTAGGTCCTCCAGGAGCCGGTTTTGTAGTCCTTTGTGTTGCCGGCCTGCAGGATCGCGCCGGCGTGCGGCAGCTCTTTCCAGTTCATCTGTTTCATCCCTCTTTTACCTCCCCGTAACCCCGTCTGACCGCCTCGAGGTTCCCGTCGATGATCTTCTGGGCGAACTTCTTGCCGAAGCTGCCCTTCACGTCCTCGAGCAGCACGTCCTGGCCGACGATCGAAATCGCCCTGTTCAGCGCTCCCAGCATCGGCGCGTTCGGCATGGGCCTGCCGATAGTCTCGATGGCGATCTTGGTCGCATCGATGGTGAAGACCTTCTGGGTCGGCTTGGCCTTGAGCTTCGCCCGCACCTCTTTCGGGTCATGGCTCGTGTTGATGACGAAGACCGCGTCGTCCTTCGCCCCTTCGGCGACGTTGATCGCGTCCAGCAGCGTCGCGTCAACCACCGCGACCACGCCGGGGTTCAGCACCGGGCAGTGCATGCGCAGCACCTTTTCGCTGATGCGGTTATAGGCGCGGAGCGGAGCGCCCGCGCGCTCGGGTCCGTACTCCGGGAAGGCCTGCACATTGCGGCCGCCGGAAAGACACGCATCGGCAAGCACCTTGGCCGCGGTGACCGTCCCCTGCCCTCCTCGTCCATGCCATCGTATCTCGATCATTTCAGCCATAGATTCCTCCAGAGGAAAATTCTAATGTCCAAATTGCAAATCTAAGATAAGTTCAAAATGCGCAACTCCAATTTCCAAACTGGTTATGCTTTGATCCTTGGTGCCTGCTATGTCTACATTTCCCTTCGTCCCTGGAGCGCCCGCTGGACCGTGTTCTCATCGGCATATTCGATGTCGCCGCCGACCGGAAGCCCATAGGCGATGCGGCTGACGCTGATGCCGAGGGGCTTGATAAGCTTCGCAAGGTACATTGCCGTGGTCTCGCCTTTCACCGTGGGGTTCGTGGCAATGATGACCTCGTTCACTCCGCCGGCCTTGAGCCGGTGCATGAGCCCGTCGATCTTCAAGTCCTCTGGACCGACACCGTCGAGGGGAGAGAGCGCTCCCAGCAGCGCGTGGTACCGTCCCCGGAACGTACCGGTCTTTTCGAGGACCAGGATATTGCTGGGCTCTTCAACCACGCAGATCACGGTTTGATCCCGCTTCACATCGCGGCAGATGCCGCAGATCTCTTCCTCGGTGATGTTGTTGCATTCCGAACAGTAGCGGCTGCTGTTCTTCAGGTCCACGATCGCCTGGGCGATGCCTGCGGCCTCTTCCTTCGGCATGCCGAGCACCGCGAATGCAAGACGCTCCGCGCTTTTCCTGCCGATGCCGGGGAGCCGCATGAACGCTTCCACGGTCCGCCCCAAGGCCTTTCCGGAGATCTTCCCATCCTGGTCCCCGGCCTTTTCACGCTTTTTCGTCCGCAGAGGCTCCGATGACGAGATATCCTGCTCCTTCATCGTTGCCGTCCTGTCCTGTCCGTTCGGCTCCCTTCCCATGGTCATCTAGATCAGTCCCGGCGGGAGCCCCATGCCGGCGGTCAGCCGGCCCATCTCATCCTTCATGAGCTCCTGAGACTTGCGGAGCGCCTCGTTCACGGCAGCTGCAACCAGGTCCTGGAGCATGTCGATGTCGTTCGGATCGACCACCGACCGGTCAATCTTGATGGAAAGCACTTCCTGGCGTCCGTTGGCGACTACGGTCACCATGCCGCCGCCGGAGGATGCCTCGACGGTCTTGTTCCCAGCCTCTGCCTGGAGCTTCTTCACCTGCTCCTGCATCTGCTGCGCCTGTTTCATCAAATTATTCAGAAGGTTCTTGGACATAACGTTAAGCTCCCTTGGAAAGAAAACATCCGTTTACCGCGGCCATGATGGCCGCTCGCCAGCGGGAAGATCGCCTCTGCTACCGGCATGTCGCTGACGCTCTGACACTAGCGGGCAAAAGGAATACTATAGTAAAAAAATCCGGGTTCTTTTGCAAGAGAAAACGGGCGGATTATGGCGATATAAGAAAAATAAATGGCCGGGTTGCTTTCCTGGGCGTCTTATTCCTGACTCTCCGGTTCGACGATCTCTCCGTTAAAGATGCTGAGTGCTTCCTGTACGAGCGGATCCTGTTCTCCAGAAGAGGTTTTCTTCGGCGCAGCAGGCCTGGGTTCCAGCTTGGCTTCAGTAGCCAGAAGCCGGAAGGTTATCTGAACGCGCTTTCCCAGGACCTCGGCCGCAAGCCGCTCGATC
>JAAXXJ010000032.1 GCA_013334545.1 Nitrospirota bacterium
GATTGAAGCTTGCAGTGGCGAGTACTTCCTGTAGTCTGCACTTTTTCGAACAGGCCTATTAGTGCACAATATAATTAGTAATTTGTAAGAGCGTATCCGCACCATTCGGATACATGGAGTCGGATTAACAAAATACTTGACGAGACATAGGAGATATCTATGAAAAAGACAGCAGGTTTGTGGATAGACCATAGGAAAGCTGTGATCGTGATTGTTACAGACAAAGGGGATGAAATAAAACTCATAATATCAAATGTTGAAAAACAACCCGGACGATCTGGTGGTGTACGTACTACGGCTCCTTATGAAAAACAAATTCTGGCAGATGACAGCCTAGAGAGGACGTTTAGGGGGCATCTTAACGTTTACTATGATGCGGTAATTTCCAGTATTCGTGATGCTGAGGCTATTATGATATTTGGTCCTGGTGAGGCGAAAGGCGAATTGAAAAAGCGTATCAAGAGAAATAAGCTAAGTGGACGCATCGTAGGTATTGAGACAGTTGACAAAATGACTCATCGCCAAATTGCAGCGAGAGTTCGGCAGTACTTTTCTAAATAGAGTTCGGCTATACGTGTTTGGACTCTAGCAAAAGGGGCTTACCACCTTCTCTTGTCGGCGTGCATCTCGGTTTTGTAGTGCCGCTGGCTTTCTTTTTCCTTATCTTGATCGCACTGCTACTCGCCTACCTGCTGGCGGTGGAAAGGATAAAGAGGTGGTTCTTTCGCCGCTTTGCCGCAGAGTGAGGCGGCGGTAACCTTCCCCCTGATATTGGTCCGGTTTTCAGGCAGGAAGACTAGGAGAGAAAAGATGAGCAAGCTCAAAAGAGTCGGCAGTCCCATATACACGTTCTTCCCTACCGAGGTCGAGGGGTTCGATTCCTTGGGAGAGCTGGCCCTGAATATGCGTTGGTCGTGGAACCATGCGGCCGATGAAGTGTGGGTACAGCTCGACCCGGAACTCTGGGACCGCACGCACAATCCCTGGGTTGTTCTGCAAACCATCTCGCGGGACCGGCTCCAGCAAGCGTTGGACGATCCAGTCTTTAGAAGGAAGGTTGATGACCTGGTGGAAACCAAGCGTCATGAGGCAGAGGTGCCAGCCTGGTTTCAGCAGAGGCATCCACAGAGTACCTTGACCTCTGTCGCATATTTCAGCATGGAGTTCATGTTGAGCGAAGCGCTTCCCATTTATTCAGGAGGGCTTGGCAATGTGGCCGGCGACCAGCTCAAAGCGGCAAGCGATCTGGGCGTGCCGGTGGTCGGCGTGGGGCTCCTCTACCAGCAAGGCTATTTTCGTCAGGTGATAGATCGGTACGGAGCGCAGCAGGCCCTCTTCCCATACAACGATCCCGGGCAATTGCCGGTCATGCCTGTGCGCGAATCGAACGGGGAGTGGTTGCGGCTGGAGGTCGTGTTGCCCGGCTATTCGCTCTGGTTGCGCGCCTGGCAGGTCCAGGTGGGGAGAGTGAAGCTGTACCTTCTGGACAGCAATGACGCGGCGAATTTCCCTGCATATCGGGGGGTGACCAGTGAGCTTTATGGTGGCGGACCAGAGCATCGTCTGAGGCAGGAAATGGTCCTCGGGATCGGCGGCTGGCGACTGCTCGAAGCGCTCGGCATCAAGCCGGACGTCTGCCACTTGAATGAAGGGCATGCAGCCTTTTCGGTGCTGGAACGGGCGCGCAGCTTTATGGAAGAGACAGGACAGCCTTTCGAAGTCGCGCTTGCCGTTACAAAGGCGGGAAACCTCTTCACGACCCATACGCCGGTGGCTGCCGGATTTGACCGTTTTGACCCGCAGATCATCGAGCATTACCTCGGTGATTATGCCCGCAACAGTCTCGGGATCCCGCTTCGCGATCTACTGGCCCTCGGCCGCCTCAATCCGGACGATCCCTCAGAAGAATTCAACATGGCGTTCCTGGCCGTGCGTGGGAGCGGAGCGGTCAATGGGGTGAGCCGCCTGCACGGCAAGGTGAGTCGGGGCATCTTTCAGTCTCTCTTCCCGCGCTGGCCGGAGATTGAGGTTCCGGTGAGGCATGTGACCAACGGCGTCCATATGCCGAGCTGGGATTCGGCAGAGGCCGATGTCCTCTGGACCGAATACTGTGGTAAGGACCGCTGGCTGGGAATGACGGAAACCCTCGGGGAGAAGATCTGCTGTGCCCCTAACGACAAACTCTGGCAACTACGCGCTGACGCCCGCAAATCCCTCGTTGGTTACGTCCGCGAGCGGCTTTCCAAACAACTGGCCGCCTCAGGCTCAACACCCGAGGAGATCGGGAGCGCGCAGCACATTTTTGATTCCAACGCATTGACGCTGGGGTTCGCACGCCGCTTTGCCACCTACAAGAGACCGAATCTGCTGTTGCGCGACCCTGAGAGGCTCCTGCGCATCCTCACCGATCCGAAGCGCCCGGTGCAGCTCATCATTGCCGGCAAGGCCGATCCTGCCGACCAGGCGGGACAGGCCATGATTCAGGAATGGACGTATTTTATCCGGCGTGCCGAAGCGCGCAAGCACGTGGTCTTCCTAAGCGACTACGATATGCTGTTGACAGAACATCTTGTGCAAGGGGTGGATGTCTGGATCAACACACCACGACGACCCTGGGAGGCGTGCGGGACGAGCGGCATGAAGGTGCTCGTCAATGGCGGGCTCAACCTGTCGGAGCTGGATGGCTGGTGGGCTGAAGCCTACTCGCCTGAAGTGGGTTGGGCGCTGGGTGACGGAAAGGAGCACGACAGTGACCCGGCCTGGGATGCTACCGAAGCCGAGACGCTCTACGCGCTACTTGAACGTGAGGTGATCCCCGAGTTTTACAACCGCGACCGGAACGGCATTCCTGTTGCCTGGGTGGCACGCATACGCGAGAGCATGGCGCGCCTGACAACTCACTTTTCCAGTAATCGCGCAGTGCGCCAGTACACCGAGCACTACTATATACCTGCCGCTGCTGCCTACCGCGAGCGCGCCGCTGATAAGGGAGAAGTGGGTGTGCAGGTAGTGGCTTGGCAGCACGCCCTGGAACGGGGGTGGGGCAATCTGCGCTTCGGCGAAGTGACGATTGCGACGAACGGGGATCAGCATATATTCGAGGTTCAGGTCTATCTAAACGGCATCGACCCGGATGCGGTACGGGTCGAGTTATATGCTGAAGGAGTCAACGACAGCGATCCTGTGCGCAATGAGATGACGCGCGGCCCAATACTCGTAGGCGCGGAAAACGGCTACGTCTATAGCGCGCAGGTACAGGCGGCACGGCCAGCCACGGACTGCACAGCACGTGTGATACCGCATCGCACAGGCATTGCGGTTCCTCTCGAAGCCGCTCAAATTCTGTGGCAACGATGAGTGGGGCAGGTCAATGTTCGGTGGAGCTCTAAGGCTCGGCGACGTCTTCCAAAAAGTTACGCCTTGGAAGTCGCTCGCTTATTCGTCGCACTTCAGAGTTGAATATGGCATATCCCTAAATGGTATGCATGATATAAACAGTATTCTTTGCCCTCGTCATAAAATTGGCTGTGTAGAGTAGTAGGTGCTGACTTCACTTCATCGACTTTTTGACTACTACTCTGATTCAGTTTGTAGCCTTCATTCAAAGCAGGGTTGTCGAACGCTTGGTTTCGACGGTATTTGTCTCTCTGTAAGTCTGATTGTCCTTTTATGGCCTCTGCATTCACTCATGGATTCGTCGCCCTTGCCGCCGGGAAGCTGGTCTTCCCGGAGGGGATGCCCGCGCGGTTCTGGGTCCTCTCGGTCGTCTGCACGCTCCTGCCGGATGTTGACGTGGTCGGCTTCTTTCTCGGGGTGCGTTACGGCAACGCCCTGGGCCACCGCGGTTTCGCCCATTCCCTCCTATTCGCCCTTCTCGTTGCTGTTCTGGTCACGGTCGCCGCGTTCCCTGCTGTCAGGCGGTTCTCGAAGCAGTGGTGGCTGCTGAGCGCCTGTTTCTTCGCGTCGACAGCCTCCCACGGTGTTCTCGACGCCATGACCGACGGGGGGTATGGCGTCGCGTTCTTCAGCCCTTTCAGCAACGCCCGCTACTTCCTTCCCTGGCGTCCGCTCGAGGTCGCGCCTATCGGTGTGCGGGGCTTTTTCAGCCGGTGGGGGTGGGATGTTCTCATGAGCGAACTGCTCTGGATATGGGTGCCGGTGGCGCTGCTTCCGGTCGTCGTGTCTCTTGCCCGGAGACACCGTTCAAGGTGACTGCATCGTGCATCCCTGTCATCGATTTTACCATTCAGTATCCGCGAGAAGGCCCGTCAACGCCCTGATTCCGATTGACTTTTCCCGCTTCAGGGGCTAATATTCCAGTCTGTATCTCCAGAACCGAAACGCAGGGAAAATCAGAGGATTTACCGCATCAATGCCCAAGGTCCAGTTCATCTTCGCCATACACAACCACCAGCCCGTCGGGAACTTCGACTCCGTCGCCGAGGAAGCGTACCAGAGGTCCTACCTTCCGTTCATCAATGTGCTGAAGCGCTACCGGTCGGTCAAGATCACCCTCCATTACACGGGCATCCTCTACCGGTTCTTCGAGGAGAAGCACCCGGAGTTCATCGACACGCTCCGGGAGCTCGTGGCCGAGGGCCGGGCGGAGATCCTGTCCGGAGGGTTCTACGAGCCCATCCTTGCGGTCCTTCCCGATGAGGACAAGATCGGCCAGATCCGCGCGCTCTCGGACTATATCCGGAAGAAATTGGGATACGACAGCCGCGGCATGTGGCTCGCGGAGCGGGTGTGGGAGCCGCATCTTCCCCGCACCATCGCCGAGGCCGGCATCGACCACGTGGTGGTGGACGATTTCCATTTCAAGATGGCGGGACTGCGCGACCAGGACCTGGACGGATACTACCTCACCGAGGAACTGGGCGGCCTTGTCCGCATCTTCCCGGGCAGCGAGAAGCTCCGCTATCTGATCCCGTTCCATCCTCCCGAGGAGTCCATCGGGTTCCTTGCGGCGCTCAGGTCCACGGAGCGGAACCGGCTAGCGGTAATGGCAGACGACGGCGAAAAGTTCGGCGTCTGGCCGGAAACCTACCACACGGTCTACGAGGAGGGATGGCTCGATCGGTTCTTCGCGCTCCTTGAACAGAACGGCGAGTGGCTCGAGACCACGACCTTCTCCGAGTATCTCCGGAAGGAACCGGCCCGGGGCAGGACCTACCTGCCCACCGCATCGTACATGGAGATGGGGGAATGGGCGCTCCCGACAGCGACGATGATGGAATACGACGATGCTCTCACCATGCTGAAGGGGCTGCCGGACGGCGGGAAGGTCCGGCCCTTCATCAAGGGCGGCATCTGGAGGAACTTCCTGGCCAAGTATTCCGAGAGCAATCACATGCACAAGCGCATGTTGATGGTGAGCGAGAAGGTCCACCGTGTCCTGGAGGCGCCCGGCGCAAGCGCGAAGCTTGACCGGGAAACGGCCCGCATGATCGACCACCTTTACCAGTGCCAGTGCAACGACTCCTACTGGCATGGCGTGTTCGGCGGGCTGTACCTGCCGCACCTCCGCTCCGCAGTGTATGAACACCTCATCCAGGCGGAGTATCTCGCGGACAGGGTGCTGAAGATGCAGGGCCCGGTGCTGCGGGGCAAAGCTCCGGGGAAAAAAGCAGCGAAGGACTCCTGGCTTTCCATCGAGCGGGGCGACTTTGACCGGGACGGCAACGAGGAGTTCATGGCGAACACCGAACTGATGAACATCTTCGTGGACCCGGCCGACGGCGGCAGGATCACGGAGCTGGACTGGAAGCCCCGCTCCTTCAACCTGACGAACAGTCTCACGCGCAGGCGCGAAGGCTACCACGACAAGATCGTCCATGCGGGCAAGGAGGCCCCGGCGGGCGGCGCGAAGACCATCCATGACCGGGTGGTGGTGAAGGAGGAGGGCCTCCAGCACCATCTGCAGTACGACTGGTATACGCGCGGATCGCTCCTCGATCATTTTCTGGAGTCCGGCGTGGACCTCGCAAGCTTCATACGATGCGAGTACTACGAAGCAGGCGACTTCGTCCTCGGCGCCTATGGGGCGACAATGCGGAAGCAGCGGGACAGCGCGGCCCTCGTCCTCGAGCGCGAGGGGAACGCCGCGGGGCTCCGCACGCGCATCTGCAAGACCATAGCGCTTCGCGCATCCGGTCACGCGGTCACGGTGCGGTACGAGATCACGAACCTGGACAAGGAAGAGCTGAACACCACTTTTGGAAGCGAGTTCAATTTCTCGCTCCTGGCGGGCAACGCCCATGACCGCTACTACGATATCCCCGGACACATCCTGGACAAGCGCAACCTGGCGTCCCTGGGCGAGACGAACAATGTCCGGCAGGTGAGCCTGGTGGACGAGTGGCTGAAGCTCTCCGTCATCCTGGCGTTCTCCCATGCCGCCGTTCTCTGGCGCGCGCCGGTGGAGACGGTTTCACAATCCGAGGCGGGCTTCGAGCGGGTGTACCAGAGCTCGATGGTGATGCCGCTCTGGCGCATCTCGCTCGACCCGGGCAAGACCTGGGAGACGGAGATCACGATCGAGATCGAATAAAGACCAGTGCTCTTCACCGCAGAGGCCGCAGGCGATGCGGAGAAAAGCATCCATGGTCGATCAATGCAAGTTCAAATGCTGCGAGCCCTGCGTTCTCCGCGGTCCAGGGGCTCTTTAATGTTCAATGAAAAAGAGGATATGAAATGAAAAAGGTACCTGTGATCGTATTCCTGATGTTCGTGCTCATTTCTTCGCTGGCCTTTGCCGACAAGCCCCTGGGCCCGGTGGAGATGACCTCGATCGATGAGCTGGCCTATACTATCGCCTCGTACTTCCCGAAGGTGCATGGCGAGGTGACGGCGGTGCATGGCGACCGGCTCACCGTCTCCCTGGGAGAGAAGAACGGGCTCCTTCCCGGCATGGTCCTGACGGTCTGGCGGGACGGCAGCAATATCCTGCACCCGGTGACCGGGGCCGTCATCGGCCGTGTCGAGGATGAGGTCGGGACGATCGAGGTGGTGAGCGTCAAGGAAACAACGTCCGAAGCCGTGGTGAAAAAGCAGGTGAAGGAGCCGAAAGCTGGTGACCGGGCGAGGATCACGCCGAAAAAGATCAGCATCGCCGTCCTGCCGCTCCAGAGCGAACGGCCTGATATCATCCAGGGTCTTGCCGAACGCCTGGGCGAGCTGGGCAGGTTCACGGTGCTGGGGAACGACAAGGTCTCGGCGTTCCTGAAGGACCGGAAACAGCGGGACGCTTCTCTGGTCAAGGAGATGGGCAGTACCTTCAACCTCGATGCGGTTGTGGCCGTGGGCATATTCCCCACGGAGGGGAAGTATATCGTCACCGGCAGGATCTTCACTGCCGACGACGCAAAGCCCATCGACACGATCGTGGCGTCCCTGAACCTCACCTCGAAGCGCGAAGCGCTGGGCGATGTCCGGCCGTTCTTCGCTCCAGGAAAGGACACATCAGGTAAGACGCCGGTGCCGGCATCGGCTCCGGCTCTGGCTCTGGCTTCAGCGTCGGCGCTGGCCCTGGTAAAAGACGCTTCGGGCAAGATGCCGGACCTGCCGGCAGACGCCCGGTATTTTGTCCTTGCCGACCTTGACGGGGAAGGTGCAGTCGAGTACGTTTTCTCCGATGAGAAAAAGCTCTCGGTGTACCGGGCCGAGGCATCGGGGTGGAAGGAAATAGGGAAGGAGCGCGTCGACAGAAAAGAGCAGGAAATGCAGCAGTTCCACATCGATGTCGCCGATATCAACGGGAACGGACACCCTGAGATCTTCGTGACGCGCATGCTCGACGGGAGGGTCTCTTCCTATGTTGTTGAGTTCGAGAACGGCTCCTTCCGACGGATCGCGGACATCCCCGGATTCCTGCGGGTGGTTAGATATCCCGGCAGGGGGACGGTGCTGATCGGGCAGGAGTATTCCCAGGACAGCTTCTATGCCGGCCAACCCCGGGAATATGGCTGGTCCGGAAACACCTATACGGCCGGCGCGCCGTTCGTCCTCCCCAAGGGGACCGACCTGTACAGCTTCGTGTTCGCGGATTTCGGCGAAGGACGCCCGAACCTGGTCTCTTTTGACAGCGACAGCAAGCTGGTGGTGTATTCCGGCGAGACCCGCATCTGGAAGAGCGAAGAGCGGTATCTCACGGTCGAGACGGTGCTGACCAAGCCCCTGACCGGCACTGATGCGGCATTGGCGGGTGATTCTGCCGAGTTCAACAAGGCAAACATCCTGCCAGGGCCCATCATGGACAAGAGCCGGCTGATGCGGATCAACGGCCGGATAGTTCCTGTCGATCTGTCCCGGAGCGGCAAGGACGACCTCGTCGTGGCGAAGAACACGCCGGCGTCCTTTTTCGGCGGGTACAAGGGAGGGGAGCTGGAGATCCTGACCTGGACCGGCACGAGGCTTGAGCCGCGTTGGAACGCCAAGGACCTGCCCGGACCAGTCCTCGACATCCAGGTACTCGGGCCGGACAATGCGGGCGTGCAGGTCACCGGCCTGGTCAAGGTGTCCAGCGGGCCCTTCAGCAAGAACACGGTGCGGGTGGAGAAATTCGAGGGAAAGTAACCGGAGAACAGAGACCGCTTCCAATGAAGCGTGGATCTCACGCACGTCAACAGGGGCGGAGGCCTCGAATCGAACAACGGGACAGAAGGCAATGAGGAAGAAGGAACCCAGCATAACGGAGCTCAGGGCGCTGCTAGATGCGGGCAGCATGCCCCGGCATGTGGCCATCATCATGGACGGCAACGGGCGCTGGGCGGTGCGGCGCGGCATGCCGAGGATCATGGGGCACAAGCGGGGGGCAGAAACGGTACGGAACGTGGTGGAGCAGTGCCGGAAGCTCGGCATCGGGGTCCTGACGCTGTACGCCTTTTCCGACGAGAACTGGGGGAGGCCGCGGCAGGAAGTGAGCTTTCTCATGAACATGCTCGGGGGCTACCTCCGGTCCGAGATCGCGACGATGAAGACGAACGGCATCCGGTTCCGTACCATCGGCAGGACCGAACGGCTCCCGAAAACGGCGCAGAAGTGGGTCGAGAAGGCCGTCTCGGAGACGGCCGGGAATACCGGCATGATACTGAACCTTGCGCTGTCCTACGGCGGAAGAGGCGAGATCCTCGAAGCCGTACGGCGGCTTCGGTCCTCTGCAGGCATCCCCGCGGACCTCGACGAGGCACAGTTCTCATCATATCTCGATACGGCGGGGCTGCCCGATCCGGACTTGATCGTCCGCACGAGCGGGGAGAAGCGGATCAGCAACTTCCTGCTGTGGCAGGCTGCATACGCCGAGCTTTATTTCACCGATGTCCTCTGGCCGGACTTCAATGAGAAGGAACTGCTCGCCGCACTCCTTGATTACCAGGGGCGGCAGCGCCGCTTCGGCCTCACCGAGGAGCAGCTCGAACCCAGGAGCGAGCGCAAGCCCCGCAGATTGCTGCCGGGTTAGCAAGCGATGAGGATAACCATGCTGCCCTGACGATCGAAAATCCCCTGCAGCTGGCTGTAGGGAGCTTCACTGCAGTTGCGGCGGCCGCCCCGGCCCTCTGCGCTCAAATCCCGGCAGAAACGGAGACCCTGTATGAGCACGACCCGTGTCCTGAGCAGTCTCGCGCTGGTCCCCATCCTGTTCGTCGTGGTCTGGCTCCTGCCGCCCGCGTATTTCACCGGCTTGGCGGTCTGCGCGGCCGCCATGGGACAGTACGAACTGTACGGCATGGCAAAGGCTCGGGGCGTCATGCCGCAGACCGCGGCCGGCATCGTGCTCGGGTCCCTGATCGTCATTAATTTCTACCGCCCGCTTTACCCGTACGTGGGCGGGCCCTTGTTCTGGACCACGCTGTGCATACTAGCGGTCATGGTCATACGGCTCTTTTCCCGACGGGCCGTGGAGGGGGCCCTTGAGGACATTGCGGTCACGACGGCAGGCATCTTCTACGTCGCACTACTGTTCGGGTTCCAGGTCGCGATCCTTGCAGGCGGTCCCGGGAAGAGGTGGCTGGTGTTCCTGTACCTGGTGATCTGGGCATCGGACACGGGGGCGTACTATGTAGGGACGGCCTTCGGCAGGCACCGTCTCTACGAGAAGATCAGCCCCAAGAAGAGCATTGAGGGGCTTATGGGCGGGATACTGGCGTCCATGATCATTGCGCTGCTCTGCAAAGTGTGGCTCGTGCCGTCGGTCAGCCTCCTCGAAGCCGTGGTCCTCGGAGCTTTCCTTGCGGCAGTCGGCACCGTGGGAGATCTTGTTGAGTCGCTCATAAAGCGGAGCGCCGGGGTCAAGGACTCCGGATCCCTCATCCCGGGGCATGGCGGTATCCTGGACCGCATGGACAGCATGCTCTTCGCCGCTCCGGTGCTGTTCTACTATCTGAGAATGAGATGAGGAACGTCCGGGAGACAGGGGGCGGGAGACCGCATATCCATATAGAAGAGGACCGCTTGCATCTTCCGTATTTTCCCCTGACCCCCGACCCTGCATTATGAAGAAGATCGCCATACTCGGTTCTACCGGCTCCATCGGCACCTCGACGCTCGCGGTCGCGGAGCAATTCCCGGACCGGTTCAAGGTCGTGGCCATTGCCGGAGGGAACAACAGAGAGCTCCTGGAATCGCAGATCCGGAGGTTCAGACCGTCCCTTGCGGCCATCGCGGACGCGAAGGCCGCGGAATCCCTGCGGAAAAAATGCAATGATATGAAGGTCAGGATCGTCTCGGGCGTGGAAGGGATGATCGAGGTGGCGACGGCGGAGGCGGCGGACATCACCGTGTCCGCCATCGTAGGCACCGCGGGTCTGGTGCCCACCATTGCGGCTATCCAGGCAGGCAAGGACATCGCCCTGGCGAACAAGGAGGTGCTCGTCACCGCCGGGGAGCTGGTCATGGCGGAGTCCCGCAGATGGAACGTAAGGCTCTTCCCGGTGGACAGCGAGCACAGCGCCATCTTCCAGTGCCTTCATTCGGGACAGCGCGGAGACGTGAAGCGGCTCATTCTTACCGCGTCGGGCGGTCCGTTCCGGAACCATTCGAAGGATGACCTTACGAAGGTGAGGCTTGCCGAGGCGCTCAAGCACCCGAACTGGAGCATGGGCAGGAAGATCACCATCGATTCGGCCACGCTCATGAACAAGGGGCTCGAGGTGATCGAGGCGCACTGGCTCTTCGGCATGGCACCGGAACAGATCAAGGTGCTGGTCCACCCTCAGAGCATCGTGCATTCGCTCGTGGAGTACCGGGACGGATCCGTCGTTGCCCAGCTCGGCATGCCCGACATGAAAGGGCCCATTGCCTACGCGCTATCCTATCCAGAGCGGCTTCCCGATGTGTCGCCGAGCCTTGATCTTGCGTCCATCGCCACGCTTACCTTCCAGGAGCCGGACCGGGACCTGTTCCCCTGCCTGGGCTACGCCTATGATGCGCTCAAAGCCGGAGGCAGCATGCCGGCCGTCCTGTCCGCGGCCAACGAGGTGGCGGTCAGATATTTTCTGGAGGAGAAGATCGGGTTCCTCGATGTCCCCCGGGTCCTGAAGCTCGCCATGGAGGCCCACGCACCGGTTTCCTTCAAGACCGTGGACGAGGTGCTCAAGGCGGACCTCTGGGCGCGGAGGGAAGCGGAAAAGATCATTGCGGATCGTGGATTGCGGATTGCATATTAAAGAAAATAGCGCTGGAACCGCCAAGGCGCAAAGGTCGCGAAGGAGATCTTGGATGCTTATAGTGATGCAAAAGACCTGTTGTTGACGTCCTTCGCGCTCTTCGCTTCGCGGTTAACATTCTTTCCTGAGGAGTTGAAATGACCTTAGTATATTTTTTGATCGTGATCGGCATCCTCGTATTCGTGCATGAACTCGGCCACTTCATCATGGCGAAGCGGGCCGGCGTGCGCGTGGAGAAGTTCTCCCTCGGCATGGGGCCGAAACTGTTCGGCTACAAGAAGGGCGATACGGACTACATCATTTCGGCGCTTCCGCTCGGAGGGTACGTGAAGATGGCCGGCGAGAACCCCGATGAGGAGCCCACGGGCGCGCAGGACGAGTTCCCGTCCAAGACCGTCTGGCAGCGCGCAAAGATCGCCGCGGCCGGCTCCCTCACCAACATCGTGCTCGCCTTCCTGCTGATGCCGTTGGTGTTCATGGTCGGCACCTACGCCGAAGGCCCGGCGAAGGTCGGGTACGTGGAAAAGGGATCTCCCGCAGAGAAGGCCGGGTTCCAGGCGGGCGACGTGATCAAGGAGATCAACGGCAGGCGGATCAGCGACTGGACCAAGGCCCTGACGCTCATCGCGGTGAATCCCGATACGGACGTTGCGGTCACGCTGGACCGGAGCGGCGAGAAGAAGGTCCTCGCGCTCCGGCCCGAGGCGGTCTCGGAGCTCCGGATCGGCTCCTCGGGGCTCATGCCGGACATGCCGGCCGAGATCGGCAGGCTCCGGCCCGGACTTCCCGCGGAAAAGGCCGGCCTCAGGGTGAACGACAAGATCCTCGCGGTCAACGGCAAAACAATCTATCACTGGAACCAGTTCTCGCTCACGGTGAAAGAGAGCGAGGGCAAGGACCTTCTGATCCTCCTGTCGCGCGAGGGGAAGCGCGCGGAGAAGACCATCAAGCCCGTCATGGACGGCGGGAGATTCGTCATCGGCGTTGAACCAGCTGTCCGGCTGGTCTTCAAGAAGTACGGCTTCTTCGAGTCCGTGCAGATGGGATTCACCAAGACCTTGGAGACCGCTGACCTGACCTTCATCACGCTCAAAAAACTGTTCACATTCTCGCTCTCCATCAAGACGCTGGGCGGGCCGGTTATGATCGCCCAGATGTCGGGGCAGGCCGCTGCGGCGGGGCTTTCAGCCTTCATCGCTCTCATGGCGACCATCAGTCTTTCCCTCGGCATGCTGAACCTGCTGCCCATTCCGGTGCTTGACGGAGGCATGCTCCTGTTCCTCGCCATCGAGGCGGTCCGGAAGCGGCCCCTGAGCCAGAAGGTCATGGAGGTCAGTCAGGGCATCGGCGCGGCGCTCCTGATCACCCTCATCGCGGTGGTGTCGTACAACGATGTGATGCGATTGTTCTTCAGGAAGTAGGAAAGAGAAATGCGAAAGGAAGAGCGATTGAACCGCCAAGACGCGAAGGTCGCCAAGGTATATCTGAAACAGAAAGGATATTGATCCTCTTAGCGTCCTTTGCGCCTTCGCGGTGAAAGCTTTCGTCTTGCCTCTGCCTTGCTCATTATGAACCCCATTCCCCGCAAGAAGACCCGCCAGATAACGCTCGGTCCTGTGAAGATCGGTGGGGGCGCGCCGGTGGTGGTGCAGTCCATGTGCAACACGAACACCCGGGATGTCGCGGCGACGCTGGCACAGATCGGTCGGCTTGAGGCCGCCGGCTGTGAGGTCGTGCGGCTCGCGGTGCCGGACGGGGACGCTGCGAAGGCGCTCGGGCAGATCAGGAAGGGAACAAAGGTCCCCCTGGTCGCGGACATCCATTTCAGCCATACCCTCGCGATGGAAGCAGTCAAGCAGGGCGTGGACGGGCTCAGGATCAACCCGGGCAATATCGGCGGCAAGGACAAGGTCAGCGAGGTCGTGAAGGCCTGCAAGGAAAAGAAGATTCCCATCCGCATCGGCGTGAACGCCGGCTCGCTCGAAAAGCATCTGCTCGAGAAGTACGGCCATCCCACGCCCGAGGCCATCGTCGAGAGCGCCTTCGGCCATATCCGCATCCTCGAGGACCTGGATTACCGGGAGGTCAAGGTCTCGCTCAAGGCATCGGACGTGCTCACGACGGTTGAGGCGTACCGGCTCTTCGCGAAGCGGTCGGAATACCCCGTGCACATCGGCATTTCCGAGGCGGGGACCATCCACGCCGGCACGATCAAGTCGAGCGTGGGCCTCGGCATCCTGCTGTCCGAAGGCATTGGAGATACCATGAGGGTCTCGCTCACCGCAGACCCGGTCGAGGAGGTACGCGTCGCCTATGAAATATTGAAATCCCTCAAGGTCCGGCAGCGCGGCGTGAACCTCATCTCCTGCCCCACTTGCGGCAGGACCGAGATCAACATCATCGGCCTCGCCGAAGAGGTGGAGCGGCGGCTCAGTCACATCAAGGAGCCGCTCACGGTGGCGGTCATGGGCTGCGTGGTGAACGGCCCCGGCGAGGCGAGCGAGGCGGACATCGGCATCGCCGGCGGCAAAGGCACGGGGCTCTTGTTCAAGCACGGGGAGATCGTGAAGAAGTTCCCCGAGAAGGAACTCGCGGACGTGCTGGTGAAGGAAGTGGAAGAGATGGCTCGAGTAAAAGAAGCGAAGAAAGTGTAGCAGATAGGGCTTTTTGATAGACATAATAAGTGCAATAATAAATGGGAAAATCGGTAATGGCGTATTATAGCATCAACAGGCCTAATAGAACTGTTGCATTGCATAGGGCGGACTGTGCGCACATTCCACGCGAAGGACTGAGGCAATGCGGTTGTGGCGCCAGGGGCAAAAGCGGCGACTAAAAGCGGTACTGTGAAACGCACATTGACTTGGAAAGAATCCGTTCCTTGATGCGCAACAGGCAATGGGCGGTACTTCTCTGCGATAGTTGCTATGGAGCTTGGAACTATAGCTCCAGCACCCTTGAGTGCTTCTTGGAAAAGATTTGTTACGTATCTGTATCAACGATGAAAGCTCCAGTACATAACCATTCAGGGGTGAATGGTATTCAGTCGTATGTAGGAGGTGGCATGGGACTGAGAAATTTCATAAAGACCTTGAATCAGGTTGTGGCGCCGGCTCTTGTCCTTTGCATATCTGGCATCGCTCTAGCCGAGACGGTAACAGCCTCATTCGATTATCAGCTTGGCGATAACGACTCTCGAAATGATGCACGCAATATCTGTTACCTAAATGCTCAGCGGAAGGCGCTTGAGCGGGCTGGAGTTTATATAGAGTCGAATACCCTAGTTCGTGACCTCCGATTAGAGCGTCAGGATATAAGCGCGTTTACATCTGCAGTTGCAAAGGTCGAGCGTATTGGTGATCAAGTCTCTGACCGTGGAGGTGCCCAAGTCCTCAATTGCAGCGTACGAGTTAGCATTGACGACAAAGAAGTGCAAAAACGGATGGAACAGCTTCGCGCCGATAGTTCAATGCGGTCCGATCTTCGACGCCAACATGAGCGAATTGCGGAACTAGAAAACCGCCTGGAGGAACTGACCAGGAACCTCGGCAAAGCGAGCAATGAACAAGCCCTCTCTATCCGTCTAGAGCGTAGCGCAGTCGTCGCCGATATCCGTTCTATTGAAGCTGCGACTCGATCTTGGGAAGATCGCACCGAGCGAAATAAGAAACTGCAAATGTTCATACGTGAGAAAGTTAAATTCGGCATGACGCGAGAGGAAATCATTGCAATCCTTGGCCCACCCACCCAGCGTGAAAAAAGCGGGAAAATGCCGGCAGGATGGAAAGGGTGGGAGAAGTTTACTTACGGCGACTCTCAGAAAAGCGCAGTAATTAGTTTCGATGCAAAAGGTTTCGTAAATATGATTGAAATTCCCATGATTCAAAAAGGGCCGATCTTTGAAAAATGACATGCGACTAGTTGCGCAATAGCAGTCGAAGAAGCAACTGTCGCACATAGGTCCCGATATTTGGAGGCATCATGCGCTATTCCAAGCTGTTCATCCCGACCCTGAAAGAGGCTCCGTCCGACGCCGAGGCCGCTTCGCACAAGCTCATGGTGCGGGCCGGCTTCGTGCGCCAGCTTGCGGCCGGGCTCTACATCTATCTACCGCTGGGCATCCGGGTTATGGAGAAGATCAACCGCATCATCCGCGAGGAGATGAACGCCGTCGGCGGCCAGGAAGTGACCATGCCGGTACTGAACCCGGCGGAGGTGTGGCAGGTGACGGGAAGGTGGGACGCCATCGGCGACGAGATGTTCCGTTTGAAAGACAGGGGCGGCCGCGATATGTGTCTTGCCATGACCCACGAGGAGACCATGACCTGGCTCGCGGCGCACGACATCCGTTCCTACCGGGAGCTGCCCCAGATCTGGTACCAGCTCCAGACCAAGCTCCGGGACGAGGCGCGGCCCAAGAGCGGCGTGCTCCGAACCAGGGAGTTCACGATGAAGGACTCCTACAGCTTCGACAAGGACGAGGAGGGGCTGGACCGGTCCTACCAGCTCCATTTCGAGGCATACAAGAAGATCTACAACCGCTGCGGCATAAAATTCCACGTGGTCCAGAGCGACACGGGCATGATGGGCGGATCCATGGCGCATGAGTACATGGCGCCCAGCCCTGCGGGCGAGGACGACGTGGCGCTCTGCGATGGCTGCGGCTATGCGGCGAATACGGAGCTTGCCCTGTCCGTGCCGCGGCCGACCGCGTCGCCGAACGACGGCTACGAAGAGATCGCCACACCCGAACGGCGGACCATCGATGAGGTGACTCGGTTCCTGAAGGTCACGCCCGACCGGCTGCTGAAGTCCATCCTCGTCATGACCGATAACGGACCGGTGCTGGCATTGGTGCGGGGCGACCAGACCCTGCATGAGAAGAAGCTTGCCAAGCTCATCGGCCGCCACCGGCCGGCGCAAAAGGACGAGGTCAAGGCCGCCCTCGGCGTGCCGGCTGGGTTCATCGGCCCCATGGGGCACACCATAAGGAAGATCGCCGACCGCGTTCTTCAGCAGGGAACCTACATCGCGGGTGCGAACAAGGAAGGGTACCATGTGAAGGGAGTGACCGCAGACAAGCATTTCAGCGACGCCGAGTACGCAGACATCCATACTGCCGCGGCGGGCGACGCCTGCGCTCAATGCGGCAAGCCGCTCCGCATCGAGCGGGTCATCGAGATCGGGAACATCTTCAAGCTTGGGACGAAATACTCGATCCCGCTCAAGGCGAACTATCTCGACGAGCAGGGCAATGAGAGGCCCATCATCATGGGAAGCTACGGCATCGGACCGGCGCGCATCGCTGCCGCGGCCGTCGAGCAGGGTCATGACGAGAACGGCATTATCTGGCCCCCGGCAATAGCGCCCTACCAGATATTGGTCGTGCCGGTGAATATGAAGGACCGGGGCTCTGTGGACGTTGCAGAAGAGATGTACCAGGCCTTGGAGGAAAAGGGCATCGAGGTGCTGATGGACGACCGTGACGAGCGCGCGGGCGTCAAGTTCAAGGATGCTGACCTCATCGGCATCCCCATGCGCATCATCATCGGCGAGAAGAACCTGAAGGAAGGCCTGGCGGAGCTCAAGGACCGCAGGACGGGCGCCATCGAAAAGGTCAAGGTCTCGGACGCTGTGGATGCCGTCGTGAAGAAGATCGTGATGGAAGGATAGCGGCAGTTCAATGCGCGCAGTTCAAAGTTCATAATCGATCATGCACAGTCTGTTCTTTTTCTGAACGAAGTGCTCAGAACTCTGAACTGGAGATATCATGGACCAGGACATCGAGAAGATCAAGGCGATCATTGCGGAGAAGAGCAAGCGGTACCAGTCAAAGATGGGCGACGTGGCCTACGCCGGCATCGAAGACGGCACCGTGAAGATCGCCCCGTCGGGCTTCTGCTGGCGTTGACACGCCACCCGGATAGCCCTGGTCGAGGGCTTGCAAAAGGAGCTGAGCGCGGCGTTCCCCTGGGTCAAAAGGGTCATCGTGGTCAGGCCAGAGCAGTGAATCCAGGAGCGAGGGCATTCCCCGCAGCTTGCTGCAGGGAGCTGCAATTGCAAAAAAAGCTTGAATTCCCGTGGTGAAGTGCCTATAATTTACTTCATTGGAGGCTTACACCATGGCCGAGGATGCTCTAAGACTGAAACTCACCCCCCAGCAGAGTGCGGAGATCAAGAAGCAGATCGGTTTCGAGCTTACCGAGATCTATCTCACCAAGCGTGCCTTGAACAA
>JAAXXJ010000033.1 GCA_013334545.1 Nitrospirota bacterium
CAGGTTAGTCGTTTGAATTACCTTGCTCTATTTTTTTCGACGTTTTTCGTTCTTAAATCCAATGAATAGTATTCGTCTTTTTCGTTTCTAATAATCAGCTTCTGGTTCTCAATCCTCATTTCCGTGATGTAAATAGTTTGAACATCTTTCTCAAGCCAAAAATTGAACCAGACCTTATATATTCTTTTTTCCCAAAGTTTCTTCCCAGTTGTATTGTCAATGGCAACTACGAACCCCATCTGATCTGTTGGTGCCTCGTATCGGGTACCTTCATATATAACTGGTGTGACCTTTTGTGGTGCGGCACGCTTCGCCGAACACGGAACGGCCAAGACGAGGGAAATCAAAATTGCTGTGATGAATGCCTTATATCTCATATTCATTGCTCCGACTAACCATTTATTAAGTAGACCCCTTACAGAGTTCCCATACAGAGACCCCCTACTGAGCACCTCAAAATGAGTGCATAGTCAGGTGGTTTTCTTAGGCGGCTGTAATTATAACGATTTTCTGCTCGAATATATGCCT
Organism: Nitrospirota bacterium; assembly: GCA_013334545.1. Taxonomy (GTDB): domain Bacteria; phylum Nitrospirota; class UBA9217; order UBA9217; family UBA9217; genus JAAXXJ01. Next base: position 529 of record JAAXXJ010000033.1, read on the forward strand.
GATCTAAGAAGATGTCAACGGCGGTGATTGGGTATTTTATGGGTATATGGCGCAGAATACGGCTTGCAACTTTATATGTTGAGAAGGATGGAAGCCTCAACAAGTACAGGAAGGACTTATCGCAGGCCTGCTGGAGCCTTTATTCACTATTCCGCAAACGAACCAGGTCCCGTCATTACCTGCATCTTCCATTGCACCGGTCCGCGCCCGACAGCACAGACCGGGTGAAGCAGTCGATCATCTCCGTTATAGCAGCTTCCCCATCAGCACTTCGTTGATGAGCTCCCTGCCCACCTGGATCCGGTTCTTCCTGACGCCTTCTTCGGCAAAACCGGCCTTGGTGAACATGCCGAGGGAATGCTTGTTGGTGGTGAAGATGTTCGCCTCGAGCTTCTTGAAGCCCTTCTCGCGCGCCCAGCTGATCGCGTAGTCGAGCAGAAGCGTACCGATACCGAGCCCGCGGAAGGCCTCGCGCAGATGGAGCCCCACGTGGAGGATGTGGGTCGTCTCCGGTCTCCTCCCGCCGTCAGCCTGCAGCGCTGCGAGGCAGCCGACCACGTCGCCGTCGACGACCGCCACGATCAGCAGGTTCGTAGCGCCGTCCAGCGACTTGATGTACTCCCGCTCGGATTCGGGGTCCTTGCCGTAGTGCTCCATCAGGACATAGCTGCGCTCCATGGCGTTGGACCGCACCGTATCGATGATTGCGCAGGAATCTCCGCCCTGTGCCGGCCTGATGGTCACCTGCATCCCGCCCTTCGCTGTTACCGTCCGTATCGCATCCATGGCCGCCTCCTTCTGACTCGCTATGGCGTATTATACGCCTGCCAGGAGGCAATCACAATAATGATGCTCGAAGCTCCCCGCAACCAGCTGCGGCGAAAGCGGTCGTGTGTCGTGGTTCATTTCCCGAGGAATCTGCTCAGCCCCTCCCGGAACCGCACCGGCTCGATGCCGAGCGACTCGCGGATGTCGCGCAGGCCGCAGATATTGTCCTCCTGCAGCATGATGAGTTGGTCCGTGGTGACCGGCGGCTTGGGGAGCACGGCTTCGGCGATCTTCGCCATGCTCCGCATAAAGAACAGGGGCATATGCACCGTGGGACGGTTCACGCCAAGCGCCGCGGCAATGGCCTTCGTCACCTCTTCATAGGTCAACTGCTCCGGCCCGCCGATTTCATAGACCTTGTTGAGATGCGCCCCGCCGGTGACGATCTTCGCCAGGCATGCCGCGACATCGTCGATGAAGATCGGCTGGACTTTCGACCGTCCCGTACCGATGACCGGCAGGACCGGAGAGATCTTGATCGTCTCGGCCAGCCGGATGGTGAAGAGGTCGCCGGGGCCGTAGATGAGCGAGGACCTGAGGATGGTAAAGGGAACGCCGCTCGCTCGTACGAGCTCTTCGGCCTCCCATTTGGTCCTGTGATACAGGCTCTTCGCGTTCGGCCGCGTGCCGAGGGCGCTCTGGTAGATGAAGTGGCGGACGCCCGCTTTCTTCGCCTCCTCAAGAAGGTTCCGGGTGCCGTCGACATGCACGTCTTTGAATGTGACACCCGGCGCTTCCTGGATAATGCCGACCAGGTGGATGACCTTTTTGCATCCCTGCAACGCTGTCTCGAGTGACGACAGGTTGGAGATGTCTCCCTCGGCGAGTTCTGCGCCAAGGTCCCGGAGCCGCGCCGCCTTCGCAACATTCCTCACCAGAGCACGCACCGCGATATTGTCCTGTCGCAGGAGCTTGACCAGATTTCTGCCGACAAAGCCGTTTGCACCGGTGACAAGGATCATGATTGACCTCCAGTTATTCTTATATTATTAGCACGGAAGACGATTGGATCATTTATATCCTTGAAGCTCCCTGCAGCAAGCTGCAGGGAATCTTCGATCCTCAAGGAAGTACTATGTATTCTAATCGCTCGCTAACCCCGTAGCAAGCTGCGGGGAATGCGCTCGCTCCTGGATTCTTCTCTTCGTGACATTCGTGTTCTTTTTTATCCGCATTTATGCGTTTTAAAGAGAACTTCTCTTGTCGCTCGTCACGTATCTCCGTCTATAGTGCCAGCGGCACCCAGAGCCCGAAGTAGGCCTGCAACTCGCCGTCCTGGTCCAGGCCCTTCGCGAACACGAGCCGAATGGTGAGCGGCAGATAGTACCCGAGCGTCATGTCCAGCCGCGCCTCAGCACCGATGCTCCGCCTGACATCGCTCTCACGGAACACGCCGTCCCAGGCATTGCCTGCCTCGAAGAAGACGGCGCCATGCAGTTTCCGGTAGTAGAAAGGCTTGGTATCCCACCCCCGCTCCAGGAGCGAGATGGGAAAACGGTATTCCAGGCTCCCGAGCGCTGCCTTCTGCCCGCGCAGCACGTTGGTCGGGTAGCCCCGGAGGGTGACCGTCTGGTCGTCGAGGGAGAGCGTGATATCTCCCGGGTTGTCGCCGCCGAGCTGGTAGGCGCCCTGCGCCGGCGCCTGGCCCGTTGAGGTCCCGCCAAAGGCGCGCACCAGCAGGACGTGGTGTTTCCACGGCAGGTTCAGGTATTCGTGCCAATCAGCGGAATACTTCGTGAACTCAAAGTCGCTGCCCAAGGACCCGTCGAACCGCTCTGCGCCGACCTCGAAGGTCCTTCCCTGTTCGGGGCTGATGGAGAAGGCGTACCGCCTCGAGCTATTATAGAGATAGCTCAGCCGGCCTGACACCAGGTCGCCCTGCGCGGGCAGCGGGCCGCGATAGCCGGGCCAGGGCGGCAGGTCGGTAAGGTTGGAGATCTCCTTCCGCTGATATCCCATGGTCAGCATATGCTGGCTCGCGTTCTTCAGCAGCGGCACGATGACCGACGCTCCGATGGTCCTGTCGCGTTCAACGTAGTCCTTGGTACCCCCGGCGTCCTGCAGGAAATCACTGTAGGTGACGTCATTGTCCGCGGCATAAAGGTGAAGGGTCGGATACATCCCATCGTAGAAATAGTCGATGTCGTACCAGATGCGGCCGTTCTTCGGGCCATAGAGCACCGTGGCGGTGTATTGGTGGCGCTGGACCACGTCCTGGCCAAAGGTGAACACGCCCACCAGGGTCCCGCTTTCATAGCTGTAGCCAAACCAGGGCAGCCAGAACCGGGGATAGATCGTGGAGGCCGGGCTGTACGGATAGGACGATGTTTCAACCGGGATCTCCGCGTACTGCACGGAAGGATATCGATCGAGATAGAGCTCCGCGGGCTTCCACGCCGAAGGTTCAAGGCCCATGAGATGGACGTCGTATCCCTTGGAGCTGTAGGACGCGAAGGCAAGCGTCTTGTTGTCCGGCGACGGCGAAGGCGCAAAGGCGCCGCCCAGGGCGTTCGTCACCTGGAAGAGCTTTTTTGTCTCAAGTTCGTAAGCGAAGATATTGAAAATGCCCGTCCGGTCAGAAGAGAAAAAGAGTCTCTTCCCGTCACTGCTCCAGGCCGGTCCGAGGTCCACGGCGCGGTCGTGGTTCACGTCCAGGGTGACCTTGCCCGCGGTGTCGAGAAGAATGATGTCCCGGTACCCGCCTGGACGCCATATTCCCGCGGCGATGGTCTTTCCGTCAGGGCTCCACCGCGGCGTCTCGTACTGCTCAACGCTCCAAGGAGTAAGGGGAACAATGTCCTTCTCCTCTGCCGGTCCCGATCGGACCGTCGAAGGGTCCAGCATTGCCAACCTCGTCATGCCCATCCGGTTCATGACGAAGACAAGCGACCTGCCGTCCGGTGAGAGATGGGGGTCGCGAGCCCGGAGCCCCTTCGTGAGCTGGACCTCCCGTTTCCTGGTCAGATCATAGTAATAGAGATCATTGTAATAGTCCGTGTTCCGGATGATCTCGATCCTGGTGTGATAGAGCCTCGTCCCGTCAGCGCTCCAGGAAAGCGCGGTCCCCGATGCAGAGGACGGGAAGACGTTCTCGGCGATCTTCTTCGCTTCGCTCCCGTCCGCATCGGCCAGATAGATGCCGGGATATTCGTCCCCCTGGACCACGCCGAAGGCGATCTTTGTTCCGTCCGGCGAGTACGCAGGATTGGCGGTCACGAAGCCTTTGCGGGTAAGCGGTGTGGATGTCGTCAAGCCCTTTGACGAAAGCTCATCGCGCTGCTTTCCATATCTGTTCCCGAGCTCACGCTTCCATTCGCTCCAGAGCTGCTCGTAATTCTCCTGCAGGACCTTCTCGCCCGTGGAGCCTACCAGAAACGGGAACTTCCTGCTGCTGTACAGGAGGCTCACCTCGGCAAGCCTCTCCCGTCCGTACTTGTCAGCGATGAACCGGGTGAAGCCCTCCCCGAAAAGATAGGGCAGATCGCCGGCGGGCCAGGAATCAGGAAAGACCGAGGCCTGCCCGAGGTCGGGGAAGGCGTTCTCGAGCACCGCGGTGCGGATCTCCATCTCGGCGCCCGGTGAACGCCCCCGGCCGGCTCCGGTCTGCTCGGTCTCCTCATAGGTCGCGAGACCCTCGATCATCCACTCGGGCTGGAACATGTTGGGGAAGTAGATCCTGCCCAGGACTTTCTGCACCGTCTCGGGTCCTCCGATCACCATGTCAAGATGCAGCACATGGGTGTACTCGTGGGTGATCACCAGCCTGAGCCAGTCGTCGTAAGCGGTGAGACCGAACCCCGGACCGCCCGCAGGTTGGGTGAGGAACAGGACGATCTGGTTGTAGGGAATGGGCGACGTATAGCCGTTCGCCTCGTCCATGGCGTCCACGAGAACGATGCGGGTCCTCTCCCGCGGCTCCCACCTGATCCTCGGCACGAGCCGGCTGTGGACGTCTTCGGCGATCACCGCCGCCCGCTTCGCGATCTCCTCGCCGCCCTGGTGGTAGTGGATGAGGAAGTGCGGCGTCTCGAACGTGGTCCAGACGAAGGAGGGATCGAACTTGGCGTAAGCTGCGGGCGAAGCAATGAACAGTGCGGCGAACAGGATGGCGAGGAGAGCGACGGCACGGCCGCGGGAACGGCGACCGCGCGACAGGAGAGGCTGGAACGTGATCGGCGAACGAGCGCGCATGAAGCAAAGATACCGGAAAGCGGAATGGCTGTCAATTGCAGCTCCTTGTAGTAATGGGCAGGGACCTATGAACCGCAAGGACGTTATCGTTATTCTGATCGCTCGCTCACCCCGTCATTCGCTTTAGCGAATGCGTTCGCTCCAGGACTCACCTGACGGAAGCGGCGGCGGGGAAATCACGGGTGGAACGAGACGCTTTATTTCCGGCAGTACGGCTCGAACCGCTGCCTCAGGTCCCCGGCAAGCCGCCTGCCCGCTTCCTCGATGCGCTTGTGCTCCTTCGGCGTATGGATGTTCCCCCGGAGGATTAGGCCTTCTCCGTCAGGCAGGGCGTCGATGACCGGGAGGAACGCCAGGTCGAAGCTGATGTGTCCGAACATGCCCGGATCCACGGTCTAGCTTCTTTCGCCTTTTTGATCTCAACGGCGGATATATTCTTCCAGGGTCCACGCACGCGCATCAGAGCAGAAAACGTAAATGCATATCCCCATCAGGATGAGATTCCTCACGATCGCTTTTCCATCGGCCATGTCAGGCAGATGCAGAACATCTGCAAGGAGGCCGAAGCAGCCGCAATCCACCACGATGCCCCTCGCCATGACCGACCCGATCGCAACGATGAAGAACCCGTTCAGGCACGCGATCATGAGCGCGCTTGTCCGGTGAAGGATGCCGAGGACGACGCACAGCCCCAGGAGGAACTCCAGCCAGGGGAGATACACGGCAAGGAACGATTCCAGCACACCGGGGAGCAATTGAAACTCCCTGAGCGTGAGCAGAAAACGCACAGGGTCGGCGATCTTGGCGAGTCCCGAGACCAGGAAAATGCCGCCCACGGCCAGGCGAAAAAGCACGGAAAGGCGGTCAGCGATTGGAGCACTCGCACTGTCAGAACTAGCCGCCATATGCTGCTCCTCCCCTGTCCATCAAGGATGTGGTAGAAGGCTGTGCGGCAGGCCGCTTCCTGAAGATGGTGATGCCCGAGGCGGACATGGAGTGATAGAGCATCGCTATGCATAAGGCCAGCAACAGCAATGAGAGCATTTCAATTATGGTCTTTCGGATCATGGCGCGGTCCCATTCCCTCGTTTCCGGAGATGCTCACTCTCGGGAGTAATAAAAAAGCGGGGGCACCAGGCCCCCGCTCATGAAACGACAGAAAAGGATCATTTTCCCTCGGCCGTCGGATAGCCTTTCTTGATCCAGTCGGGTATGCCATCCCGGAACCAGTAGAGGTTTTTGTAACCCGCGTCCTGCAGGAGCACGATGGCGCCCGAGGACCGCCAGCACTTGACGCCGTTGCAGTAGTTCACGATGATATCGGTTTTCTTGAGGCCCAGGGCTTCCGCGGCTTTCAATCCTTTCTCGAGCATATCATCGGGCGAGAGCCGCTTCGCACCCACAATGCGCTCCTTCTCGAAATCGGCCGGGACGCGGTTGTCAAGCAGCACGAAGGCCTTCTTCTGGTCGATCCATGACTTCAGCTCGTCGCTGGTGATCTTCTTTACGCCGGCAAATGATTCGGGGATGTCCTTCTTGTCACGGCTCAACAACTTCAGTTCCTCGATCTGCTTCATTGCCGGCTCGGAAAAGTCACCCGCGAAAACAGCCGTACCCGTTACTGCCATGGCAACCACCAACGCCACCACTAGATACTTTTTCATAGTCACCATCTCCTTTCGACGGTATATGGGATTCCCCCGCGGAAATGCGCGGTTCGTGTATTCGAACTACTTGATATCCGGCACCGCAAACAGGATCCCGCCGAACAGCAGGTAGGCCAGGAGCAGGGTCCAAACCACGTTGAACGCCTGCGCGACGATGAAAGCAAGCGCCGGCCTGCCGCCTTCCATCTTCACAATGTCCGTGAACCTCGTTTCGAGGCCGATCGACACGAACGCGAGGGCGAACCACCAGGTCCGGAACTCACCAAGAACGCTCTTGGTGGCGCTCACCGTGTCGATATGGAGCAGGAAGGAAAAGAACGCCGACGCAACGATGAATCCGAGCACGAACTTGGGGAAGCGGTCCCAAATCACGCGCGCGCTCGGTTTCTGGCCCGTCTCCGCGCCTTTCTTGAAGGACCACCAGATCGCGAGACCGAAGGCCGCAAATCCCATCAGGGCGTTCTGGGAGAACTTCACGATCACGCCGGTCTTCATAGCCGCCTCGCTGATGAGCGCGCCGGCCGCCACGACCGACCCGCTCGTGTCGAGCGTGCCGCCGAGCCAGGCCCCGCCTACGAGGTCGGGAATGCCGAACGCCTTGACGGCCCAAGGCATCAGGACCATCATGGGCACCGCAACGATCAGCACCAGCGACGTCACATAGGATAGCTTCTTCTTGTCGCCCTGGATCGCGCCGCAGGACGCGATCGCCGCGGAGACGCCGCAGATGGACACCGCGCTCGAAAGGATCGCTCCGAAATCATCGTCGACCTTCAGCTTCCTGCACAACCAGAAGCAGAAATACCATACGACGAAGATGACGAGCACCGCCTGGATGATCCCGAGGAATCCCGCCTGCACAATCTCGAAGAACAGCAGACCCGCGCCCAGGATCACGAGGCCGGTCTTGATGTAGTATTCCGTGCGGACTGCCTCCATGAACCATGCGGGGAGGGTGAGGAAATTGCTGATGATCAGGCCGGTCACCAGAGCAAAAACGACATACTCGATGCCCCAGTCGATGGGAGATGCGTTCCCGGCAATGAACCGGGAGAGCCATGCAAGGAGGAACACGATAGGAAAACCGGCAATGAACTTGCCGAGGTTCGCCCCAAAGAAGTATAAACCGACGACAGCGACGACGCCAAAGAGAATGAATATCTGGAAAACCTTCATCATGTTCGCGCCGGTGAAAACCTTGTCCGGAACAGCCTTGGCGTGGCCGGCGATCTCCTTGCCGACCGCCCCCGGCACGCCGCCGATGCGATCAACCCGCTCAGCAGCAGCCGCTATCTCCTTGCGGTCGCCCTTCGCAAGTGCGTCCTTGAGCCCTTTCAGCCTGATAACCGTCCCCTGCTCGCCGGCCTTTTCGGCACTCGCGATGAGCGCGTCGAGAGACGATCTCCATCCCGCTACACGCGAAGAGATCTGACCATCGGTCGCCCACTTGAAGGACGGTGCCACCTTGGACATGTCGACGACCCTGAACTGGCTCAGCACAAGCACGAGCGCAATGATGAAGAAGCCGAGCCATACCGCGAGCCAGTCCTCTCCCTTCCAGAGCGCGGACCAACCTTCCTTCTGCGGCACGGGACATACAGCGCCTTCCTCTGTCGATTCTGCCATAGGAACCCTCCTTCGATCGAGATGGTATGGGGAGCCTCGAGGTTCGCTCGCCGGCCGGCCGGACCAAGGCCCTCCAGCCAGGACTATTGCAGAATTATGAGATGGCCCATTACGTTTGTCAAGTACCTTTTCGTACACTGCCGCTATACTCCTCCTTGACACTGCTTCGAGGTGCAGCTATCTTTTCTCCATCCTGTCCATTGAACGGAGGCACTGCCATGAAGCAAATCATCATGCTGCTGTTCCTTATCCTTTTCGTTGTCGTCATCGTCGTGGGCTGCGCCGGAACGTGGGTGACCCAGCCCATCGAATCGTTTAGGCCCCCTGAAACGGTCCCGCCCTCCTCGGTCTGCCAGCCCTGCCACCAGGACCAGTTCGACTCATGGAAGAAGACGCGGCACGCCGATGGACAGCGGATGGCGAAGATCCCGGTACCGGAACTGCATGAGTGCGGCGCCTGCCACGCCGATCTCAATGCCCACGCCGCGGATCCGCAGAGGAAACGCCCCCCCCGTGTAGCAACGATGACCAAAACCGAGAAAAACACGCTCTGCGGGAAGTGCCATTACAGTCAGAAGCTCTTCAGCGGCAGGGCCATCAATCCTCACGGCAAGCACTCGCTCTTCGCGAACGTTGCGCTCGAAGGCCAGCCGAAGCAGATCGCCTGCCTCGACTGCCACTCCGGCCACAAGGGCGGGTCGGACATGCTGGTTCGCATCAAGGCGCACATCTGCTATGAATGCCACACCTCGGCCATGGTCACGATGGGCATCCTGTTCCAGATCCCCAACTGGCTCACCAACGGATACATGTGCCAGGCCTGCCACACGGTCCATGGCGGTTCCGATAGCGAGCGGTGGGGCCGCATGGGCGTGGGCTTCTGTGTGATCTGCCACTTCGTCGGCGTGGCTCTTGTCGATTGATCGGCAGGTAGGCCCTTTCCGAAGCGGTCCTGACGTCCGCCCTTTTTTGCTCATCTCCGTCGGTGAGCCGGGACGCAGAAAAAGGGACCTTTATTTGTGCATCCCCTTCGCATCCTTAATGAAATTTTTGACCCGTCTAAGGCCACGTCCGCTCGCCCGCGCAAACTCGGCCTTCGGCCTCAGACATGCGCGTTCGCCCTGCGGGACGCTGCCTTAGGCCAAAACGGGTGCCCAGAAATCTCATAGGTCCGCTCCGGGAACGCACGGGTTTGGGGGAGAAGCAGATCTCTTGTCGTTGACTTACCCAAACCCCGGGCAGTCCGGCTGCGACGACTAGGCGTATGCATGCCCTTTCCCATGATGGAACAAGCACCGGCCCCAAAGCAGCGCGTCCGTAGGGGAAGCGCTGCCGGGAACTTTATGACAGGGCCAGAAATTACTACGAGCATCCTGCATGCTTAGCACAGCGGAGCCACCGTGCTGCCCAAAAAGAAGATTCGATCATTACCATATATCTCTGAAGACCGAATTAAACACCATCGCGGTCCGGCCGCGGAGCTCCGGACACTTTCCTCCTTGAGTTACCCCAGCTTCTGTTATAAAATGACCCCGCAAGCCAGATGACCACTCCCCAGGGCTCATCGCCCGGGGTCGATCAACAATTTCCGCGTGTGAGGTAATGCTATGGCATCAGAGATCATTGTGAACGCAGGCAGGGAGGAGACCCGGGTCGCCCTGCTGGAGAACAGCCTCGTAACCGACATCTTCATCGACCGGAGGAAGGACCGCGGGGTTGCGGGGAACATCTACAAGGGCCGCGTCATGAAGGTCCTTCCGGGGATGCAGGCTTCCTTCGTGGACATCGGCCTGGAAAAATCGGCGTTCCTCTACGTGGGCGACGTATTCGACAGCGCCTCGGAGTATGCGCCCATGATGGAGGACGAAGGCCTGGAGCTGGAAGTGGAGACCAAGCGGAAACGCTCCCACGCCACGCAGATCGAGGACCTTCTGCAGGAAGGACAGGACGTCGTTGTCCAGGTCTCGAAAGAGCCCATCAGCACAAAAGGCGCGCGGGTCACCACCTACATCAGCATCCCGGGCCGGTATCTCGTCGTGATGCCCGGCGTGAACCACATCGGCGTGTCCCGCCGCATCGAAAACGGCGAGGAGCGGAAGCGGCTCCGCGAGATCGTCCAGTCCCTCCGCAAGCCGAACATGGGCTACATCATCAGGACGGCGAGCGAGGGAAAGAGCGATGACGATATCAGGTCGGACATCGAGTTCCTGGGCAGGCTGTGGGACGGCATCCAGCGGAAGCGGGAGAAGGCCGCGGCGCCGGTCCTGCTGCACAATGAGCTGGACCTGGTGTTCCGCGTCATCCGCGATACCTTCACCTCTGACGTGGACCGCATGGTGATCGACTCGGCGGACGAGTACCAGCGCGCCCGGGAGTATGTGGAGTCCTATACCTCGTCCCTTGCCCGGCGCGTCAAGCACTACGACGGCGACGATCCCATCTTCGAGCACTACGGCGTAGAGATCGAGATCTCGCGCGCCCTGGGCCGGAAGGTCTGGCTCAAGTCGGGCGGCTATATCATCATCGACCAGACCGAGGCCCTGACCACCATCGATGTGAACACCGGCCGGTATGTGGGCAAGCGGTCGCTCGAGGACACGATCCTGAAGACGAACCTGGAGGCAGTCCGCGAAATCGGATACCAGCTGAGGCTCAGGAACATCGGCGGCATCATCATCCTGGACTTCATCGACATGGAGCGTGAGGACAACCGGAGGAAGGTCTACAACGCCCTGCAGGAGGTCCTGTCGCATGACCGGGCCAAGACCACGATCTCACATATCTCGCCCCTGGGCCTCATCGAGATGACCCGGAAACGCGTCCGCGAGAGCCTGGGACGCACCCTCTGCGACACCTGTCCCTACTGTGACGGCCGCGGCCATATCAAGTCGAGCCGCACGGTCTGCTACGAGGTGTTCCGGGCGCTCCAGAAGTCCTTCACCGGGTCCGAGGAGAAGAAGGCGCTGGTCTCCGTGAATCCGGCGGTGGCGGATATGCTCTATGACGACGAGCGTCAGGGCGTGGAAGAATTGGAAAAGGAGTTTGGCAAGAAAATCGTGATCAAGGCAGATCCAAACATGCATCAGGAGCAGTTCGAGGTGGTCATGGTATGAGCTTATATGCTGGCGGCGATGGGGCGGGAACAGCCGATCATGCGAATATCCTTGTGCTTCTTCGCTTCGAGGAGCGCATTGTCCGCGGCGAGCACCAGATCGTGGGGCGCGGTCCCGTCCTGGGGATACGATGCGATCCCGACAGTGACCCCGATGGCGGACCGGTCCGAGGAGAGGGATCGCAGCGCCTCTCCGATGGCGTTCTTGACCCGCTTGGCGAACACCTGGTAGGCCTTTTCGAGCCGCGTCTCGGGAAGGATAATAACCATTTCGTCCCCCCCGTACCTGGCCGCGAGGTCTGAGCTCCGGAGAGACGTCCGGAGGGCCGTGCCCAGCGCGGCGAGCGCCTCATCCCCCGCCTGATGACCGTACCGGTCATTGTAGAGCTTGAAATCATTCACGTCGACAAGCGCCAGCGAGAAATCCCTCCCGTGCCGAGCTGCCCGCTGAAACTCCCGATTCAGCAATTCCTCGAAATAGCGCCGGTTAAAAAGACCCGTGAGCCCGTCAGTGACGGCCCGGTGAGCCACTTCACGGTGCATCCAGGCGTGGCTAATGGCGATCGCGGCAAAGGATGCAAGGATCTCGAGCGCTTCCAGGTCCTTGGCAGCCAGCATGCGCACTGTTCCGTCGTCGACGAAGAGGATGCCCAAGGTCTCTTTCTGGTGGACGAGCGGCACGCAGGCCAAGGCCTTGACCCGTGGCTCCAGGCTGTCGGGATCAGCGAAGAACGACCGGTGGGGGGTGTCGGTGATGATCGTCAGATTGCGGCTCCGGAGCAAGCGGTCCATCAGGCTGTCCGGGCGGACGAACCATTCACGGTTGGAAATGAACGAGGGAGGAAGCCCCTTGTGGGCGTGGATGCGAAGGGTGTTCGTGGTCGGATGGTACAGGGCGATGCTGCCGGCGGTGGTACCGCTCACTTCCATTGCTTTTCGCAGAATGACGGACAGTGATCGATCGAGATCAAGATGGGACACGACGGCCCGTGCGGTCCCGAGGATGTCCTGCGGGTTGCTATGGCTCTTCAAGACTGCCACGGCTGCTCGTTGTCCCTCCTTCGGCGTATGACGCAACCAGGTTCAGATGGATGAAAAACCTTATCACACCACCAGCAGATTGTCAATGAGCCGTGTGGCGCCGATGCGCACGGCGACAAGCAGTACGATGCTGCCCTTGATGGTTGCAAGCGGCGAAAGATCGTCCGCATCAGCGGCCTCGACATAATCGATCTCAACGCCCTCCTCCTGCGCAATGACCGCGCGCATCCTCTGCTTCACCCTCTCCGGCTCCCGGACCCCCGACCAGACAAGCTCTTCTGCAGCTGTAAGCGCCCGGAACAGGCAGGCCGCCTTCTTGCGCTGCGCCGCGTCGAGATAGGAGTTCCGCGAGCTCATGGCAAGCCCGTCGGATTCGCGCATCGTCGGCAGGACCTCGACCTCAACATCAAGGTCAAGACCTTTCGTCATCCGCTTGATCACCGCGCACTGCTGATAATCCTTCCGACCAAAGTATGCCCGGTGGGGTTGAACGATATGGAACAATTTTGCCACCACCGTGGCAACTCCCCGGAAGTGGGCGGGCCGGATGGCTCCCTCGAGGATGTCGGAGAGCCCCTCGACGGTCACGAAGACACCGGGCTTTTCTGGATACATTTCCTCGGCCGAAGGGGTAAAGATGATATCCACGCCTACGGACTCGCATTTCTTGCGGTCGCCCTCGGCGTCGCGGGGATATCGGGCCAGGTCCTCCTTCGGCCCGAACTGCGCGGGATTCACGAAGATACTCGCGACAACGATGTCATTCTCCTGCCGGGCAGCCCGCATGAGCGACAGGTGCCCTTCATGCAGGAATCCCATCGTCGGCACAAAGCCGATGCGTTTGCCCTCCTGGCGGAGGGATCCTGCAAGGGACCGCATGGAAGTGATGGAGGTGATTATCTGCATCGTGAATGCACTTTGTCCCGGCTAAAATACCGGCAGCCTTGTTGATCCCAGGCTGCCAGATGATTTCCCTTCATGCCATTATCGGACCGACCGATGCGGCACCGCTATTTTTCCGAAAGCCCGCCGAGGATCACAAAACGCTCCCGGATGATCCTTTTAAAGCGGGGCGCATAGATAAGGTCGAAGACATGCCCCTTGTCCGGGAACAGGGCAAGCGCCGCATTCTTCGTGCTGCGCATGATCTCGAAGGCCTCCCGGAGCGTGAGGTTCGCCTGCATCAGGACCGCCTGGTTCAGATCGACAAGCAGCCTGAGCCGCCGCAGCCTTTTTTCCTCTTCCTGGAGCATCGTTCCCATCATGACACGCTCATGATACACCCCGGATGCGTTCCGCGCAACCATGCCGGCGCTAGCGAGCCGGGAGGACATAAAAAAAGATGGCGAAATAGTGGAAGACGCTGCCTGCCAGGACAAAGAGGTGCCAGATGGGATGGGCATAGGGCAGCCGGTGCCACGCGTAGAAGACAACACCGACCGTATAGGAAAGTCCCCCGGCAACGAGCCAGACGAGCCCGCGGACGCTCACGGCGTCCATGACCGGCTTGATGGCGATTACCACGAGCCAGCCCATCAGCAGATAAAGGATCGTCGAAATGAACCCCAGCCGGCCGAAGAAGAACACGTTGAGCATGATCCCGGTGACCGCCAGCCCCCAGATCAGGCCGAACATGGTCCAGCCCCAGGGGCCCCGCAGACTGACCAGGGTGAACGGGGTGTAGGTCCCAGCAATGAGGAGGTAGATCGCGGTGTGGTCGAAGAACTGCAGGAGACGTTTGGCACGGGGAGACCGCGCGCCGTGATAGAACGCCGACGCAAGATAGAGCAGGACCAGCGTCGCGCCGTAGATGATGAAACTCACCGTCCGCCAGACATCGCTATGTCGCCAGGTGCCGACCACGAGGGCGCCGAGACCGGCAATGCCGAAGGCCGCTCCGATGCCGTGGGTGATGACGTTAACCAGCTCTTCGCCTGAGGTTTGACTGCCGTCCGGCTTCCATTTCATAGTGCTTCGACCAGGAAAAAGGCAGGGCCCCGCATCAGCAGGACCGCCTTCGATGGTCTACCTGCCTCCGCTGCGTGTCCGCGGCCTGCCTTCCTTGCGCACATAGGTCCCGCTCTTGCCCCCGGTCTTTTTGAGCAGGCGGACATCACCAACGGTCATAGCCCGGTCAACCGATTTGCACATGTCGTAGATGGTAAGGCCGGCGACCGCGGCTGCAGTAAGCGCTTCCATTTCGACGCCCGTCCTGCCCGTAGTCCGGACCGTGGCGAGGATGTCCACCCACGAGGCTTTCCTGTCGGGTTCGAAGGTGATCTCAACAGCGGCGAGGTCCAGGGGATGGGACATGGGGATGAGGTCGGGCGTCCTCTTGGCGGCCATGATCCCGGCGACCCGGGCCACGCCGAACACATCGCCCTTGGCGATCTTCCGGTCCACAATGAGCCTGAGCGTGGCATGCTCCATGGTCACCCGCGCCCCGGCAACGGCCACACGGGCGGTCGCTTCCTTTCCGGAAACATCGACCATGCGGGCGGCGCCTGTTTCGTCGAAGTGGGTCAGTTTCTTCATCGGGAGGCTGCCTCAGACCGGCGGAAGCGCTTGCTATCGATGTTCCTCCGCACTCCGATCTCCCATTGCCGCATTGCCTTCATCCTCCAATTCGCGACATCGTCCGTTCGAAGCATCCGCCCGGCGACTCAGCGATATAGTGCCGCTCGGGCTTGATCTCGAGGGCGAGCCGGAGCAGACGCTCAAGCTCGGCGTCGCTGCAGCCTCCCCGCATGGGCGACTTGACGTCAATTTCCGTGTCGGACAGAAGGCAGGGCCGGATCTTTCCATCAGCCGTCAATCGAAGCCTGCGGCATGAGTCGCAGAAATGCTTGGAGATGGGGGTGATGAAGCCGATGACCCCTTGCCCTCCGGGAACCCGGAAGTTCTGCGCCGGTCCGGCGCTTGCACCGGACCCTGCGGGCTCCAGGGGCCCGAACACGTTCTCAATGGACCGACGGATCTCGCCGGTCGGCACACAGGCGTCGATGTTCCAGCGGTCACGAGCGCCGATGGGCATGAACTCGATGAACCGGACGTGGATCGTGCGTTCCAGGGTCAGGCGGGCGAATGCCACGACCTCGTCGTCGTTCACGCCCCTGACCGGTACCATATTGAGCTTGATGGGATCGAACCCGATCTCCTCGGCCGTTTCAATGCCTTGCCAGACCCTGCTCCAGAGATCGCTGCCCGTGATGGCGGAAAACCGCCTCGGGTCGAGCGTATCGAGGCTGATGTTGAGGCGCGAGATCCCGGCGGCCCGAAGCCCGGCGGCCATCTCCTGGAGCAGGACGCCGTTGGTGGTTACGCTGATGTCCTCGATGCCTGTAATGTCACTGAGCGAGGCGATGAACGGCACGATCCCCCGCCGGACCAGCGGTTCTCCGCCCGTGATGCGCACATGGGAGATCCCGAGCGGCGCAGCAACTGCAACGAGGCGGCTGATCTCCTCGTACCGGAGGATGTCGGCGTGCGCCAAAGCCTTCATGCTCGTTCGCGGTCTGCAGTAAACACAGGAAAGATTGCAGCGGTCGGTGACGGAGACCCGGAGATAATCGATTTGCCGGTTGCGGGGATCGATGAGCGGCATAAAAAACTCTACCACAGGCACCCTTGAACTGCAAGGCGAAATTATCGCCTTGACCTGTATTCCGATTGTGAGTATACTTTTTTTCGTGCAGGTTCGCGGCGGTTCCGCAGCGGCAGGATGTCCGGACAACCTGCACGGGAATGATCTTCGTATGACAAAGCCCGTCAAAAGAGAGTATTTCACCCGGGGCAGGGGGTTCCTGAGCTCGACCGGGCCTCAGGCTCGGTTCATCCTTTTTCTCATCTTCCTTCTCATCGCCTACACCTTTCTCATCATGATCTTTCGGAAGCTCGCCAAGATCGTGGATCTGCCCGTCTTCATTCCCATCGCTTTGACCGCACTCGTGGCCTTTATCGGCATCGCCGGTACGCTCTATTCTCACCGCTTCGTGGGCCCGATGGTGCGCATCAGGAAGGCCCTCGAGCAGGTGGCGCGGGGCGACTGCGCGGTGACGCTCCGGCTTCGGGACTCCGATGATCCCATGCTGAAGGACCTGGTCCGGACGATCGGCAGCCTGTGCGAGCATAGCAGGCATGCCCACCGCTCCGTCCGCGAAGCTGCGCATGGCCTGTTCACTGACCTCGCGGCCCTCGAGGAAAGCATCGCGAAGGGCGTGCAGGGGGACAGCCTGGAAAAACAGCTGGCAGCAGTCCATCAGAGACAGGCGGCGCTGGAAAAGGCCATTCAATCTCTCGGAACATAACGCAAAGGGGAAGCCATGGCGTCTGGAGGCGGAGGGGGTTTAGGCGGAAAGAGTATGAAGGCCGTCGCCAATGATGTGAGCGAGGGCTATATGACGATCAATCCCCTGGTCCTGAAAAAGTTCGACAAGGACATGATCAAAGACCTCTTCGAACATCTCAATAAAGCCATGGCTGCGGCCAGGAACCTCGCCGCCCCGTTCAACGACGTGCCAGCCCTGCGCCAGAAGAACATGAAGCTCCAGCGCCTTCACAACGCCATCGTCATCCTCCGGAACTTCGCCCGCGAGAGGCGCATTCCCATCTAAACAAAAAACGGGGAACGACATAAAGAAGGTCGTTCCCCGACTGCTCTTAGATGATCGCTCATGGTCCATCGTGTACGTCATGGCTATGACCTGTGAGCTATGACTGGTTTTTCTATTCCACGGCGATCGCAAAACGCTTCTTGAAGTCCTCGGGCTTCATCTTGACGGCCTCGGCAAGCTTCCGGAGCATCTCGCCTTCAAGGTCTTCC
>JAAXXJ010000292.1 GCA_013334545.1 Nitrospirota bacterium
GGCAATCTTCGTAGATGGTCGGGATAAAGCGTACGCGGGGCTAAGGCTCCTTCGCAGGGAAGAAATTATCTATCTCCGGCCTCACCTCGGCAAACTTTTCGACAACTGAACTGATATCGCTCTGCGTAAGGGAGAGTTCGAGCAGGATGGCGTCGTGTTCCCGCGTCCAGATGCCATCATCCTCGATGTGCGGGCTGATCTGTCGCGACAGCGCCTCGGCAAGGGATATGACAGACGCGATCTCGCGCCCCTCCTGTACGACCGAGGGATGATGATGATACCGGATCGTTGAGATGATCTCATGCGGCAGTCCGATCGACTCGGCAAACCATCCTCCTGCCTCGCCATGGGTGCATCCGAAAACCGCTGTTTCCTGCTCGAGCATCGTATCCGTCGTCTCGATCTTCAGGAATTTCTTGCTGTCCATGGTGTAAAGAACCACACGACCCACATCATGCAGCAGCCCGGCGAGAAAGCACTCCTGCGGCTGGGTGATGCTGACCCTTTCCGACAGCACGGCCGCGAGATAGGCGACCTCATAGCTGTGGACCCAGAGGTTCTGGATATTAAAGCCGGTGCGCGAAGGAAAGACGTCAAGCACCGACATGCCGATCGCGATCGACCTGATCCTGTCGGTGCCTAGGAACATGATCGCCTGATCGATATCCTTGATCTGACCTGAATGGCCGAGAAGCGCGGAATTGGCATAGCGCAGTACACGCTGAGCCAGCGCCTGGTCGAATGAAACAAGCTTGTGAAAATCATCGGGAGAGGCGTTCTCATCGTTCGCCGCGGCTATGATGCGGCCAAGGAGGGCCGGAAGCGTCGAAAGATTGTTCAATCCCTTTATATATCGCTTTACGTCATCAGCGGCCATAGGATACCCCTTCGGACAGAACAATGAAGGAAGCGCTGCAACTGGATGTTCGTTCATATCTCTATCGGCTAAATGGACCGGAAACTTGAGCCATAGGAGAAAATTTTTCCCTTTCCCTGAACTTTTTTCTTTCACTCAGCGGGCTTGCACCCGGGCCGTTGTGGTAACCCCTCGATAATACGTGACAAGCCGCCATCAATACATCCTGGCATGGATGTTGCTCTATGATCGGCAAGATGCTGACACCAGTGGCACATTCGATACAACTCCAGGAAGAGACACAGCCGGAAACCGATCCTGCCAAACCAAAGGGCAGGGCGGCGGCCCAGACCGCCGCTTCCGACTTCAGCCATATCGTGAGCCAGTTTCTGGGAGCAGTTGTGCAGAACACACAGCAGACCGGTCAGGAGGTCTGCGTGGTTGCCGGTCCCCGTGGTAGCGTAGCGCAGCCTGCACCTCAGCCGGTGCCGCAGCCTGTTGTCGAAGCTTCCACTGCCCTGCCCGAGAACGCCAACCGGTTCCTGGGTGTCAACGTTCCCGATGCCCTGACTGGGGAGAACGCTGTAACAGCGGATCTGACCATCGCAGCACCAGGGTCGGAAGACAAGGCAGACCGTGCAAAGATGAGCGGAAGCGAAGACGCACGCATGCCCGTCGCGAATGAGAAGGCCGCAGCGAATAGTGCCGACGGAATCGACCATAATCCTTCTGGCAAGGCCGGCTATTCCACGGGAAAGGAAAAACCGGACCTACATGCACTCCCGGCAAAACAGGATCCCTCAGGGGTCGTCGCTGTTGAGCACAAGACCGGTGATCCCGCCGGTACGGACCGGAGCAGCACCCTATCGACAGGCGGTGATTTTTCCACCGTCATGCACCTGGAGTCGTCGGGTGCCCAGAACGTGCATGCCCCGATCGGTGGAGCAACCATAACCCACCGGGCCCATGAAGGAAATGGATCCGCACCGTTCCGCGCAGTGAACGCAGCCGATGTCCTTGACACCTCCTCGACCATGGTGAAGGACGGCAACCGGATCGCTGTAAAGTTTGAGCAGGACGGGCTCGGCAAGCTCGACATCGACCTCAGACTGAACAAGGGCGTCATCAACGCCCATATCCAGGTCGCCGACGACAGCACGAAGACGCTCATCGAGAACAATATGCAGCAGATCGTGGATTCGCTCCTTAAAGCAGGCCTCAGTGTCGGCGGGTTTTCAGTCTCCCTGCAAGGCGGCAGGCGGAACGGGACTCCCGAAGAACGCTATGGCTATGGTTACAGCTCGGAACGGGCCGTCGACGACGCGGTTGAGGCCGCCGGCACGGCGCAGCGCGCAGCAGCGAACGGCCTGGTCAGTATTTTTATCTAGAAAGGGGACCGTATGGACATGTCAGTGATCGCAAGCACCTATTCAGCATCGGGCAGCAGCACGGCAACAGCTCCCAAAAAGGAGCTCGGCAAGGATGACTTTCTGCAGTTGTTCACCACGCAGCTTCGGGCGCAGGACCCGTTGAAGCCCATGGACAGCACCGAGTTCACTTCCCAGATGGCGCAGTTCAGCTCGCTGGAGCAGTTGACGAACATCAACACGAACCTCAACAATCTTCTGCTGTTCCAGAATTCGCTCCAGAACGTTTCAGCGACAGGTATGATCGGAAAGCGGGTTACGCTCTCCAATGACGAGGTCCACACGGTGGCAGGTGTGACGTTCACCAATAACCAGACATATCTCAAGCTGGACAACGGCAACAAGGTCCTGCTGGGCGATGTGAAGGAAATCCTAGGAGGGGTCTAACATGTTGACATCAATGTATACGGCAGTAAGCGGCATGAATGCGAACGGGACATCGCTGTCCGTGATCAGCGACAATATCGCGAACCTGAACACGGTCGGGTTCAAATCGAGCCGCGCGGAGTTCGGCGATGTGCTCAGCCAGAGCATGACCGGCATCGCCGGTTCGTCCCAGATCGGCCGCGGCGTGCAGGTCATGGGCGTCTCCCCGCTCTTTACGCAGGGTTCCTTCGAGAGCACGGCAAGCGGCCTCGACCTTGCCATCGACGGAGACGGCTTCTTCATGGTGAACGACGCTGCCGGCGCTCGGTACTATACCCGGGCGGGCCAGTTCTCGATCGACAAAAGCGGCAATATCGTCAATCTCGACGACCTGGCGCTGCAGGGCTATCTTGCTGACGCGGCAGGAAATATCACCGGCACGACCGGGAACCTGCAGGTGGCCACGCGGCAGAGTCCCGCGAACATGACAACCACGGCACAGGTCGCGCTGAATCTCGACGCTACCGCGACGATCCCGGCCGCGGCATTCACGCTCGACGCGAACGGCGATGGCATAAACAACGATCCGGCGAACTTCAATTCGTCAACCACGGTAAATGTGTACGATTCTCAGGGCGGGGCCCACCCGGTGACGCTGTATTTCGTAAAAACAGCGGCAAACACGTGGAACGTGCATTACGTCCATGACAACCCGGCAGTGCCGGGGTCGCTCGTTGACGCGGGAACGCAAAATCTGATTTTCAATGCCGATGGTTCGCTCAATACCGACAACAGCGGAGCGGCGATCAGCTTCAACTTCGGCGGAGCCGTTACCAATCCCCAGCCGATCGGTTTCAACTTCGGCACTGGAACGGCCGAGGCACCTGCCGGCACCGGCCTTGATATGTCGACCCAGTTCGCATCGGCCTTTTCGGTGCTGAGCCTGAACCAGGATGGATACGCCTCGGGATCCTTGAAGAGCCTTGCCGTATCGGAATCCGGCGTCATCACCGGCTCCTTTACCAACGGCCAGACCCGGGCCATCGGCCAGGTGGCACTGGCCCGGTTCATTGCACCGACCGGTCTTTCGAAGCTCGGAAGGAACCTCTACGGCGAAGCCTTCGATTCAGGCCAGCCGGTAGTGGGAGCGGCGAACACCTCGGGCATCGGCAAAATTGCTTCGAACAGCCTCGAGCTCAGCAACGTGGACCTTGCCCAGGAGTTCGTGGATATGATCGCAGCCCAGCGCGGGTTCCAGGCGAACTCAAAGATCATCACCACGACGGACGAGCTAATGCAAACGGTGCTCAGCCTGAAGTAATGAACCAGCTATGCGGGATGCAGAAACGCCGGGAGTCTCATGACTCCCGGCGTTTTTCGTCCTGTTATCCGACATACACGATACGGGTCTTCCTCTCTCAAAGTCGGTTGGCAAACCAGCGGCGCGGCAAGGATGTTGTTGAAAACGGCA
>JAAXXJ010000293.1 GCA_013334545.1 Nitrospirota bacterium
ATATGCCAGTAGTGGAATTCCTTGTATTCGACGAGCGATTCGGCGACGGCTATGGTCATGGCAGTATCGTCGGTATAGCGGGGGGACAGGTCGGCGATCTCCACGTGCTCCGAGGAGCCTGCGCGCCGCGCGCCGAGCGAATCGCCGATGGCCGTGCCGATGAGGCAGCCGATGAATTTTGAGAGCGTCTGGTCCATGGGTGTCAGCAGTGTCCTGATATGCGCATACCGCGGCCCCGCACGAGAGCAGAGATAGTGATACCCACTCGATATGGCTGCCATTATAGCGGGAAAATCCGGCAGAGGCAAGTTGATGCAGCGGGGGGGTGTTGCAAAGGGGCTGCAAACGGGCGGCGCAGGAGATCAGGATCCTACAATAAGCATTGATGGCAATACAGCGGCCCGTCTCCGCGGAAGGCAGGTCCGTCAACCGACGATCTGTCCGATAAAATCATCCCGTGACATCTCGAAGAGTGATGCGGGAGGCGCGAAGCGGTCCCCGTATTGCGCCGCGTAAGCGTCGAGCCGCTCGACGATGTACTTTGCCCCCAGGCTTTCCGCGTACCTGAGCAGCCCGCCGCGGAACGGCGGGAACCCGATGCCGAAGATCAGCGCCGCGTCCAGCAGGTCCGGCCGGTCGATGATCCCGGCCTCGAGGCAGAGGACGGCCTCCTTGATCATCAGGAACACCGCTCGCTCGACGATCTCCTGTTCCGGGATCCATCCCTCGTTCTTCGCCCGTTTCGGCAGGAAGCTGTATACAAGGGGGCTGGCCCCGCCCCGTTTCCCGTGCAGGTAGAGATAAAATCCCCTTCCGTTCTTCCTGCCGTAGAAATTGTTCTGATAGAGCTTCTCAAGGAGCGGGGATGCTGTTATGCGTTCGCCCAGTCCCTCGCGAAGGATCCCGGAGACCTTGTGCGCGATGTCGATGCCGATCTCGTCCAGCAGGATGAAGGCGCCCATGGGCATACCGAAGTTCAGGAGCGCATGGTCGATTTCCTCGATCCTGCTCCCTTCTTCCAGCATGCGGAGCGCCTCGCCCAGGTAGGGCATGAGGATGCGGTTCACCAGGAAACCCGGGCCGTCGTTCACGACCACCGGGAGCTTGCCAAGCCTCCGGGACAGTGCCGCGACAGCGGCGACGGTCTCGGGGGATGTCTGCTTTCCCCGCACCACCTCCACGAGCGGCATTTTTTCCACAGGATTGAAAAAGTGCATGCCCACCACCTGGCCGGGACGCGCAGAGGCCGTTGCCAGCTCGGTGATGGAGAGCGACGAGGTGTTCGACGCGAAGATGGCCCTTGCGTTTGCCGTCTGCTCGAACTCGCGCAGCACGTTCTTCTTGACCTCCCTGTTCTCCACGACCGCCTCGACAGCAAGGTCCACGCCGGCGAAGCCGCTCATGTCCGTTGTCCCCGTGATCCGGTCCATGCCGTCCCGCGCCTGGAGCGTATCAAGGATCCCTTTTTTTGACCGCTTTCTGAAGATCTCGTCCGCAGTTCTGAACCCCGCCGCCACCGCCTTCGGCGTTATGTCCTTCATGCGTACGGCGAATCCCTTTTCGGCGAAAAGCTGCGCGATGCCGCCGCCCATGACCCCTGCCCCGATGACGCCGGTCCGGGCTGTTGCGAACGACGAGGGCTGGCCGTACTTCTTCAGCGCCTCGTTCAGGAAAAAGACGTTGATCAGGTTCTTCGAGACCCCGGAGGCGATGAGGCCGCCGATCGTGCGGGCCTCGTTCTGGTAGCCGGCCGAACGCCCGTGGGCGAGACCGTATTGCACCGCTTCAAGGGCAGCGGGCGGAGCGGGATAGTTGCCGCGCGTTTCCTCGGCCACGCTGCGCCTCGCCCTCCGATAGATGAGGGACCGTGTGAGGGGGGTGCTTTCCAGGAGCTTGATGAACAGCGGCCGTGTTGCCCGGATGCCCGAAGGCCTCGGTCTGCCGATCGCCTCCTTCGCCATGCTCACGGCAACGTCCAGGAGCATCTCGGGGTACGTCACCTCATCGGCGAGTCCGATCTTCTTCGCTTTTTTCGCAGGGACGCTTTTCCCCGTCAGGATCATTTCCAGCGCGTTCGTGAGCCCCACCAGCCGCGGCAGGCGCTGCGTACCACCGAAGCCGGGGATGATGCCGATCTTCACCTCCGGCAGGCCGAAGACGGTCGTCGCATGATTGCTCACCACCCGGCGGGAGCAGGCAAGGGCCAGTTCCAGTCCACCACCCATGCAGGCGCCATGGATGGCGGCCACGGTCGGGAAGGGAAGCGCCTCGAGCTTGTTCATGACCTCTTGGCCCCTGCGGCTCAGTTCCTCCCCCCGCGCCGCGTCGGTGATGTCGCGGATCTCGGCAATGTCGGCGCCGGCGACGAAAACAGCCGGCTTGCCGCTCCTTACGACGAGCGCCTTGACCTTTTGGTCCGCCGCGAGCTCGTCCAGGATACGGTCCAGCTCGTCCATCGCCGGCGTGGTGAGCTTGTTCACCTTCTCGCCGTGGAGGTCGAAGGTCAGGACAGCGATGCCAGCTTGGTCTATTGCGCAGCTGAACGCCGACATATAAGTACCTCTCTTAGCATGGACAACGCATGAACAGAAAAACTCCTCCCGCAGAGTACGCAGAGGTCGCCGAGAAAAACAGAAGTGGAAATACTTCCCCTTCACCAACCGGACGTTGCGGTGAGCGGATTTGGCTGCTTCTCATAGTAATAAAGAACCCAGCTCTGCATTCTCCGCGATCGCTGCGGCGAACATTATCTTTTACAACCTTTCCACGATCATCGCTCCGCCCTGGCCGCCGCCGATGCACATGGTGGCGAGTCCGGTGGACAGGCCCCGGCGCTCCATCTCCTTGAGCAGCGTGATCACGATGCGGAGGCCCGAGGAGCCCACGGGGTGTCCTACAGCGATGGCGCCGCCGTTCACGTTCATGATGTCCCGCCGGAGCTCGCCGATGGGCTCCTCGCCGGGCAAATGCTTCCGGAAGAACTCTTTCGAGACCGCCGCTTTCTCGCAGGCGATCACCTGGGCGGCGAAGGCCTCGTTCAGTTCGATAAGCTCAATGTCATGGATCGTCATTCCCGCAAGCTTGAGGACTTTGTGCGTGGAGAAGACCGGTCCGAGGCCCATCCGCGAAGGATCATTGCCCGCAAAAGCGAAGGCCTTGATCCGCCCCAGGGGCTTGTCGTACCCGAGCTTCTTTGCCTGTTCGGCGCCCATGATGAGCGCTGCCGCACCGCCGTCGGTGATGGGGGACGAGTTCCCCGGTGTGACCGTCCCGTACTGCTTGTCGAAATAGGGCCTGAGACGCTCAAGGTCCTCCAAGGTCTCATGCTTGCGCGGACCGACGTCCTCTTCCACGGCCTCGAATTTCGGCGGCGCGTAGATGGTCACGATCTCGTTCCTGAACTTCCCCGCCTCGTTCGCCGCTGTCCACTTCTTATGGCTCAAGAGAGCGAACTCATCCTGTTCCCGCCTCGTGATCCCGAAGTCCCGCGCCAGGTTCTCTGCGGTCTGGCCCATGTTCAGCCCAGAGACCGGGTCCGTGAGGCCTAGCGTGAGGCCCACGACCGGCACGAGGTCCTTGGGGCGGATGGACAGGGCTGCCGAGGCCTTGCCCCACAGCGTCTTCGATCGCCCGATCCGGGTGAAGATCTCCTTCAGGCGTTTCGTGGTGTAGAACCCGAAATTGGACATGGATTCGACGCCCGCGACGACAACGATGTACGAGAGGCCTGCCGCGATCTGGGCGTAGGCGCTGGCGGCTGCCTGCATGCCCGAGGCGCAGTTCCGCTGCACGCTGTAGGCGGGTACGCGCTGGGGGATGCCGGCGCGGAGAGCGATGACCCGGCCGATGTTCGCGGTCTCGGCCGGCATGCCGGCGTTGCCTACGATGACCTCGTCCACGCGCTCCGGGTCGATACCGGTCCGGGCCACGATCTCCTTGATCACAAGGGCGCCCAGCGCGTCAGCGGTAATATCCTTGAGAGCCGTTCCAACCTTTGCGTAGGGTGTCCGTATGCCGTCTATGATGACGATGTTGTTCATGATGACCTCAAAAGAAAGACGTACGATTTGAAACGCGAGATGGGATTAGGCATCGTTCTCTG
>JAAXXJ010000034.1 GCA_013334545.1 Nitrospirota bacterium
TTGATGGGACTGCTGGACAAACTGAAGGATCCGCTGTCCAAGAACGCCGACAAGGTGGACAAGGCGGGCGACGTCGTAGACGACAAGACGCAGGGCAAGTACAAAGACACCGTCGACCAAGTCCAGGAAGTAGCGAAGAAGGCTGTCGACGAGGGCAACCCGAACACCTAGCCGATGGCGAAATCTCCGTCGACGTTCCGCTGCCGCCGGAGGCAGGGGACGAACTGTTCGTCCGCGCCTTCACCGAGGCAGTGCCGCAGCGCATCGAACGGTTCAGGCCTGATGTGATCGTGAGCCAGCTCGGCGTGGATACGTTCCGGAGCGATCCGCTGGCGCACCTCAACGTCACGACCGAAGGGTTCTGCACCGTGGTGGGGATGATCAAGTCGCTTGCCCCGAAATGGGTCGCTCTGGGAGGAGGCGGGTATGACGTAGCGAACGTTGCCCGGGCCTGGACGCTTGCCTGGGCCATCATGAACGATGTCCAAGCGCCTGATGATATCCCCCAATCTTTTCTGCGGCAATTCAGCGGAGCAGGGTTCCCGGACAGGAGGCTCCGTGATGCACGACGCTAGGTTCTCGGAGCAGGGATGGCGGAACTGGGGGCAGGTCCTGGGATCTGACATTCGTTTCTTCCTGCTGATCATTCCCATCGAGGAGTTCCCATGTTCAAGAAACAGGATGCATCGGGCTACGTGAAAGCCCTGGACAAGGTAACGAGGAAGACGCTGGTCCACGGCGCCAAAACGCTGATGACCGAGTTCCGGCTCGAGAGGTGAGCCCTGCTGCCGAAGCACAAGCATCTTCATGAGCAGACCGGCTACCTTGTGTCCGGTCGCATGGACCTCTTGATCGGCAGCGAAACGCATGCGGTCTCGGCCGGAGACAGCTGGTGCATCCCCGGGAACGTGGAGCACGGTGCAATCGCCCATGAGGACTCCGTTGCTATCGAAGTGTTCTGCCCGGTCCGGGAGGACTATCTGTGCTCGTAGGATCATCCGCCGGGCTCTCTTGCGCCGGCTTTCCCGTTTGACTTAACGAGGGGGATAGTTTATTATCAGCCCCAAGGAGCGCGATTTTTCATGCAGACCATATCATCATTCAAGGAAGGCGACTGGATCGACGAGACGTATCTCGTCGTGAACAAGCAGATATCCGTATCCAAGACGGGCGGGACGTACCTGTCCGTCAAGCTCGCGGACAAGACCGGCGAGGTCGACGGGAAGATGTGGGACAACGCCGAGGAGGTCGCAGGAAGGTTCGAAAAAGAGGATTTCGTCCGCATCAAGGGCGTTGCCGCCAACTACCAGGGCATGATGCAGGTCAAGATGAAGGCGCTTGAGAAGGTCGACGATGCGAAGGTGGACCTTGCGAACTTCCTGGAGACCACGCCGCGGAACATCGACGAGATGGTGAGAGACCTGTCTGCGACGGCTGCGGGCATCGGGAACACCCACCTGCGCCAGCTCATGAACGCCTTCCTCGCTGACAGGGTGTTCATGGACAGCTTCCGGCGCGCCCCGGCCGCAAAGGCGCTGCACCACAACTACATCGGCGGCCTGCTGGAGCACGTGGTGGAGCTCATCGCCCTGAGCCGCGATGTGGCGAAGCACTTTCCCGGCATCGACATGGACCTGGTGATCGTCGGTGCGTTCCTGCATGATATCGGGAAGGTGCGGGAGCTGTCGGTCAGGAAAACCATCGAGTATACGACCGAGGGCCGGCTGCTCGGCCACATCTCCCTGGGGTACGAAATGCTTGCCGACAAGATCAAGGCCATCCCGGGCTTCCCGGCTGAGCTCACGATGCTGCTGAAGCATATCATGCTGTCCCACCACGGCGAATATGAGTTCGGATCCCCCAAGCGGCCCAAGATCCAGGAAGCCATCATTATCAACTATCTCGATGACCTGGCTGCAAAGATCAGCAACTTCCGCTCCACGCTGAAGAAAGAGAACGTTGAGGCCGGTGACTGGACCAATTACAGCAAGATGCATGACCGCTACCTGTATCGCCAGGCATCATATGCGGCTGCGGAAGAGGCAGGATTCTCCGGGCCCGGACCTGAGAGCGGAAAGAAAGGCAAGAAGACCGCAGCGGACCCTGACGCGACCGGAAAGCTGCCATTATAGCTGTTTACTTCACCTCTCTTACGAAGAAAGAAACTCTATTATGCTGAACGTCATCCATTCCCTCCGTGAAGGCCTGGCAAAGACCCGGAAGAACATCTCCGACAGGATCGGCAGCCTCATCCTGGGCGAGAAGATCGACGAATCGTTCCTCGACGAGCTCGAGGAAGCACTGATCGCCTCGGACGTCGGAACCCAGACTACGGCCATGGTCCTTGATGACCTGAAGGAGCGATTCAAGCGGAACGAGCTATCGTCACCCGAGCAGGTGCGCGAGCGGCTAAAGCAGGTCCTGTTCGAGATCGTTTCCCGCGGTCCCGTGTCGCTTTCGCTGACCGGAACGCTCTCGGTCATCCTGATCGTGGGCGTCAACGGCACGGGAAAGACCACGACCATCGGCAAGCTGGCGCACCGGCTCCAAAAGGAAGGGAAGAAGGTAATGCTGGCAGCGGCGGACACGTTTCGGGCCGCAGCTGCCGAGCAGCTTGTGGTCTGGGGTGACAGAAACAACATCCCCGTGATCAAGCACAAGGAAGGCGCTGACCCGGGTGCAGTGGTGTTCGATGCCCTGGCGGCCGCCAAGGCGCGCGGCATGGAGGTCCTGATCGTGGACACGGCGGGACGGCTCCATACGAAGTCGAACCTCATGGAGGAGCTGAAGAAGGTCCAGCGCATCCTCGCCCGTGAACTGCCGGGTGCTCCCCAGGAGACGCTGTTCGTCCTCGACGCCACAACGGGCCAGAACGCGCTTGCCCAGGCGAGGACGTTCCATCAGGCCATCGGCATCACTGGCATCGTGCTGACGAAGCTCGATGGCACGCCAAAGGGCGGCATTGTGTTCGCCATCAACAAGGAGCTCGGCCTTCCCGTGAAGTTCGTCGGCATCGGGGAGGGGATCGAGGACCTGAAGGATTTCGATCCCCGCGAGTTCGTGGAAGCATTACTGTAGGAGCAGTGAATAGTCATTCGTGATCAGTGATCTAGGGATGGAGGTCTTGAGCACCCGTTTCTATTCACTCATTACCAATCACGTAATTGCTGGTGTCCACATGGAAAGCATCCAGGTAGAGATATTCGGCCAGACTTACAGCATCAAGGCGGGGAACGACCCGGAGTATATCCGGGAGCTCGCGGCGTTCGTCGACACGCGGATGAAGGACGTGCAGAAGGGGACCGGTAGCGCAGACGGCTACAGGATCGCGATCCTTGCCGCCCTCAATATCGCCGATGAACTGAACCGTCTCCGTTCCCAGCACGATACCTTCAGGAGGTCGACAGAGACCTCGCTCGACCGTTTGATTGAGCTGACGGGAAAGGCAGGGCGAAAATGATCTTTTCTGCAGGTGCCAAGTAGATTCCATACTTGCCAACTAGTTGAAAACTAATAATAATTTGTTCGCTGTCTGATGCGAAATGTGAGAATGCTCTTGCCATTTAGAACGCTTTTTGGTATATATACAACGTAGAAATAAACAGTCCCCTGCCTTGTGCGTGATTGATATAACTTGTGCCTCGTAAATAATTTAATTGGGAGCTATCCCCGGGAAAGGGTGAGCACGCCCAGGCACGACTGGGTAGCCTAACTTTTCCTATGGCGCCCACCTGGCAATGACCAGGTCCAAGTTATCAGCACGGCAAGAGTGGGGGACTTCTCTTATTCAGTTCGGACCAGGACCTTGGTCCTGGTAGCAATGCGATCATAACGAGGGTAAAACGCGCAAAAAGGAGCGTCAAGTAGGGAAGGCTCCAGCGCTTTGATAGTGAATCCAGGGAACAGCGGAACCAGAAATGCCGATCATCGAGAGGTCCATCACGAAAGGTTCAGCGGTACCGCAGAAGACTTGAGTTTGCCGGCAGCTACGCATGAATTTTATGGGAATTTTCGATTATATCACCATACACCGCAGGCCTGTATCGCCGGTGTTCTCGCAGGGATGTGTTGACGGAGTTTTACGGCAGCGGACCCGTACAGCAACATCCGCCGGCGTATTATATACGAACCCTGCGCGGTGAGCATTCCCTAGTTCTGCAGTTATTCTCCGGCATCGACCGCTCTCGTCCCTTCACTGTCACGAGCATTTCCAGCCTTCCCGAAGTTCCCCTTGGGCATCAAAAAGCACAAACCGACCATCCCCGTCCAGAGCATTGAAGCGTCGTCCCAGGCGCCGCTCGCGTGGCGCATGCGGCCCCGCGACCTGTCCGAGTTCGCTGGCCAGGAGCATATCCTCGGCCAGGGCAAGTTGCTCCGCAGGGCCATCGAGGCCGACCGGTTCATGTCGCTCATCCTTTACGGGCCGCCCGGTGCTGGCAAGACCGCTCTTGCCCACCTGATCGCCGAGCGGAGCCAGGCGCACTTCCTGTCCCTGAATGCCGTCACCGCCGGCGTCGCCGACATCCGACGCGTTGCCCAGGAGGCGGGCGAGGAGCGTGCGCGGAGCGGCAAACGGACCCTTCTGTTCATCGACGAGATCCATCGGTTCACCCGCGTCCAGCAGGACGCGCTCCTGCCCGACGTGGAGCGGGGGCACATCACGCTCATCGGCGCATCGACCCAAAACCCCTTTTTCGCCATCATCCCGGCGCTCTCGTCCCGCTCCCAGATCTTCGAGTTCAAGCCGCTCAAAGACGAGGATATCCGCGTCATCATCCTGCGTGCGCTCGCTGACCGGGAGCGGGGACTCGGTGCGATGCGCGTCACTCTCACCGATGAGGCGAGGGAGTTCATCATCGCCCGCTCGGGCGGCGACGCCCGCAGGGCATTGAACGCGCTGGAACTGGGCGCGTTCTCCACGAAGCCCGGGCGCGACGGCGCCATCGTCTACGACCTGCAGGCCGCAGAGGAATCGATCCAGAAAAAGGCCCTGGTCTATGACGAGGATGAGCATTACGACACCATTTCGGCGTTCATCAAGAGCATGCGCGGCAGCGATCCCGATGCCGCGCTCTACTGGATGGCTAGGATGATCGCTTCGGGCGAAGACCCGCTCTTCATCGCGCGGCGGATCGTCATCGCCGCAAGCGAGGACGTGGGGAACGCAGACCCCCGGGCCATCTTTGTGGCGACGGCCGCGTACCAGGCCGTGGAGCGAATCGGCATGCCGGAAGGCTCTATCCCGCTCGCCCAGGCGGCGACGTACGTGGCATCGGCCCCGAAGAGCAATGCCGCGTACCTGGGGATCAAGGCAGCCATGAGGGACATCGAAGAGGGCGCCGTGATGCCGGTCCCGGACCATTTGAAGGACGCCAGTTACAAGGGGGCATCCCGGCTTGGACGGGGCAAGGGGTACCGATATCCCCACGACTTTCCGCGCCATTATGTTGAACAGGAATATCTCCCGCAGAAGCGGGTATACTACCGGCCCACGGAGCAGGGTGAAGAGAAGCGGATCAAGGAGCGTCTTGCTGGGCTGAAGAACCAACATCAGGAGGGGAGCAAAGCATGATCGAGTATATCGTCATATTGATCGTAGGGATTGCCTTGGGGGCCGGCGTCGGCCTCATGATCAAGGGCAAGACCGCTGAGAACAAGGTCAGGGACGCAGAGGCCGAGGCAGCGAAGATCGTCGCCAACGCCGAACGGGAGGCCGAGACCAAGCGCAAGGAGGCCCTGCTCGA
Organism: Nitrospirota bacterium; assembly: GCA_013334545.1. Classification (GTDB taxonomy): domain Bacteria; phylum Nitrospirota; class UBA9217; order UBA9217; family UBA9217; genus JAAXXJ01. Next base: position 5,745 of record JAAXXJ010000034.1, read on the forward strand.
GGCGAAGGACAAGTTCTACCAGGCCCGGACCGATTTCGAGAAGGAAACGCGGGACAAACGGCAGGAGCTCCAGAACCAGGAGCGTCGGCTGACCCAGAAGGAAGAGAATCTGGAGAAGAAGGTCGACGCCGTAGAGAAGCGCGAGGCCGATACGGCCCGGCGCGAGAAGGAACTGGTCTCCCGGGAGAAGGTCGCCCAGGAGAAGGAGGAGCGGTATGAGGCGGGACTCCGGGAGCAGCGCGAGATGCTCGAAAAGATCGCGAGCATGACCGCTGAGGAGGCCAAGCGTCAGCTCATGGTAGCCATGGAGGACGAGGCGAAGTTCGAGGCTGCAAAGACCATCAAGCGCATCGAGGACGAGGCCAAGGAAGAAGCGGACAAGAAGGCCAAGCACACCATCAGTCTGGCGATCCAGCGCTATGCCAGCGACTATGTGGCCGAGGCCACGGTCTCGGTGCTGAACCTCCCAAACGACGAGATGAAGGGACGCATCATCGGCCGCGAAGGCCGGAACATCCGGGCCATCGAAGCGGCGACGGGCATCGACCTCATTATCGACGACACGCCGGAGGCGGTGATCCTGTCGTGCTACGACCCCTTCCGCCGTGAGATCGCGCGGCTCACGATCGAACGGCTCATCCAGGACGGACGCATCCACCCCGCGCGGATCGAGGAGATCGCCGAGAAGGTGAAGAAGGAGCTGGAGACCACCATGAAGGAAGAGGGCGAGCGGGCGGCCTTCGACCTGGGCATCCACAACCTCCATCCCGATATCATCAAGCTCGTCGGCAGGCTGAAGTACCGGACGAGCTATGGGCAGAACATGCTGATGCATTCACGCGAGGTCGCCTACTTTGCAGGCATCATGGCGGCCGAGCTCGGCTGCGACCAGAAGCTGGCGCGCAGGGCGGGACTGCTGCATGATCTGGGCAAAGCGGTGGACCACGAGGTCGAGGGGACCCATCCTGTCATCGGCGGCGACCTGGCCAAGAAGTACGGCGAAAATCCCAAGGTCATCAACGCCATCATGACGCACCACGGTGACGGTGAGCCGAACTGCGTGGAGTCGGTGCTGGTCGCCGCGGCGGACGCCCTTTCGGCTGGCAGGCCGGGCGTGCGGCGCGAGACCCTCGAGAGCTACCTCAAGCGGCTCGAGGCGCTGGAAACGGCCGCCAACTCCTTCAAGGGCGTTGAAAAATCCTATGCCATCCAGGCAGGGCGCGAGATCCGCATCATCGTGAAGCCCGAGGACCTGTCCGACGCCCATGCGGCCCAGCTTTCCCGCGATATCGCCAAGAAGATCGAGGCCGAACTTTCCTACCCCGGCCAGATCAAGGTAACCGTGGTGCGCGAGAGCCGGTACGTGGAGTTCGCGAAGTAATATCGGTCAGTGGTCAAGAAACAGCCGTGGAGCAGTCAAGGAACAGTCGATAGTCGAATACCTGACTGACGGCAATTAACAGGGAGAATAATTGAAGATCCTTTTCATCGGTGATATCGTCGGCGAGCCGGGCAGGAAGATGGTGAAGCAGCAAATGCGCGGCCTCCTGCAGGCCCACACGCCCGATCTCGTGATCGCGAACGGCGAGAACGCCGCGGGAGGGTTTGGCCTCACGCCGGATATCGCCGAGGAACTGTTCTCCCTGGGGGTCCATGTCCTGACGTCAGGCAACCACATCTGGGACAAGAAGGACATCGAACCCTATATGGGCAAACAGGAGCGGCTCATCCGGCCCGCGAACTATCCCGAGGGGAGCCTGGGGTTCGGGAGCGTTGTCGTTCCCACGGCCGATTCCGTCAAGGTCGCTGTCCTGAACCTGGAAGGCCGGGTGTTCATGTCGAACCTCGATGATCCGTTCCGCAAGGCGGTGCAGGAAGTGGAGCGTCTGCAGAAGGAGACCCGCGTCATCATTGTCGATTTCCACGCCGAGGCAACATCGGAAAAGTCGGCCCTTGCATGGTACCTCGACGGGAAGGTGAGCGCCGTGCTCGGCACGCACACGCACGTGCAAACCGCGGACGAGCGCGTGCTGCCCGGCGGGACCGCCTTCATGACCGACGTGGGGATGACGGGACCTACGGACTCGGTCATCGGCGTCAGGAAGGAAGAGGCCATCAACCGGTTCCTGTACCAGCGTCCCCACAAGTTCGAGATCCCGAAAGGTCCGGTCCACCTGGACGCCGCGGTCATCGATATCGATGCGAAGACCGGCAAGGCGAAGAGGATCGAGAGGATCAAGATCAAGAGCTGAACGGTGTTTTACCGCAGAGGACGCAGAGAAAAGAGAATGCAGATCAAAACCTTCGACACAGATAACGGCTATGATAACGGCGGATAAGGATATGATCTGAATTTATCAGAAGTCAAAATCCGCTTTGATCTGTGTCAATGAATTTGATCTCAGCTCCGAACTCGACACTCCGCACCGATATCATGCAGACCCACATCCTCACCGTAACGCAGCTCACCCATCAGATCAAGGACCTCCTCGAGGGGGCCTTCCCCGATGTGTGGGTGGAAGGGGAGGTCTCGAACCTCACGGTACCCCAGTCAGGACACGCCTATTTCACCCTCAAGGACGAGCAGAGCCAGGTCAAAGCGGTCCTGTTCCGGTCCGCCCAGCGCCATCTCAAGTTCACGCTCCAGCACGGCATGCAGGTGATCTGCAGGGGCCATGTCAGCGTGTACGAACCGCGCGGTGAATACCAGGTCATCGTCGACTATGTCGAACCCCGGGGCATCGGCGCGCTCCAGAAGGCTTTCGAAGAGCTCAAGGCGAGGCTCGAAAAGGAAGGGCTTTTCGCCCGCGAGCGAAAGAAACCCCTGCCGCTCCTGCCCCGCCGGATCGGCATCGTGACGTCACCGACGGGCGCCGCCATCCGGGACATCCTCCGCGTCATCAAGCGCAGGCACCCGAAAATGGAGATTCTCATCTACCCCGTGCCGGTCCAGGGTGTGGAGGCGGTCCCGGCCATCGTCGAAGCAGTGCAGTACTTCAACCATGAACAGAACGTTGATGTCATGATCGTGGGACGGGGAGGCGGATCGCTTGAGGACCTCTGGGCCTTCAACGAAGAGGCAGTTGCCCGGGCGATCTTTGCGTCGCGCATCCCGGTCATTTCTGCGGTGGGCCATGAAACGGACTACACCATCGCCGACTTCGTGGCCGACCTCCGCGCTCCCACGCCCTCGGCAGCAGCGGAGATGGTCGTGGAGAGCGAGGCCCATCTGCGCGAGACCGTTCTGTCCTTCGAATCACGGCTGGTATCCTCGATCCGCCAGGAGCTCGAGCAACGCAAGGCATCGGTGCAGCATGCACTGCGCCTCCTCGCTGACCCCCGGAAGAGGCTCGAGCAGTTCAGCCAGCGGGTCGATGAGCTGCTGGGCAGGCTCGGCCTCGGCCTCCGTCATCACGTCCGGCGGGACCGTGCGCTTTTGACCTCACTCTCAGGGGCCCTCGATCACCTGAACCCGCTCGGCATCCTTTCCCGGGGATACAGCGTCACCCGGAGCGTTCCGCAGGGGGCCATCATCAAGAGCGCTGCCGAGGTGAGCGAGGGGGACCTCCTGCGCACGACATTGCACCAGGGAGAGGTCGTATCCCGCGTGGAAAAAAAGCTTTTGTCTTGATTTATCGCACTGCCAGCGTATATAATTGAAACCTAAGGCGTCTCATCCATGTCATGATGCAGGGAGCCTTCAGCGAATGGCGGAGAAAAAGTTCGAAGCAGCATTGGCCAGACTGGAAGAGATCGTTAGGTCGCTCGAGTCGGGCGAGCTTGGGTTGGAGCAGTCGCTCAAGCTCTTCGAAGAGGGCGTGAAGCTTGCCCGCGTCTGCAACGCCAGGCTCGAAGAAGCCGAGCGGAAGGTGGAGGTCCTGCTGAAGGACAAGAACGGTAAAATGACCACAAAGCCCTTCGAGGGAGAGGAAGAATAAGACCACGGTCCAAGGTTCAGCGTTCATGGGCTAAGGGTAAAAACCATTCTTTTGAGAAGTGCAATCATGGACATCAAGGCCTATCTCCTGAAGAAGCGGACCGTCGTGGACAAGGCGCTCGAGCTGCTTGTCCCTCCGGCGAAGACCTATCCGCCCAAGGTGTTCGGGGCCATGCGGTACAGCCTGTTTGCCGGCGGCAAGCGGGTGCGGCCGATCCTGGCCATCGCAGCGGCCGAGGCGCTTGGCGCCAATACCACCGGTCTGCTTCCCGTTGCCGGCACCCTTGAACTTATCCATACCTATTCACTCATCCATGACGACCTTCCTGCCATGGATGATGACGATCTGCGGCGCGGCAGACCGACGTGTCACAAGGTCTACGGCGAGGCCATGGCCATCCTGGCAGGAGACGGTCTTCTCAACCTGGCATTCGAGGTCCTTTCGGATCCCCGGCGGCTCAAAACGATACCTGCACAGCGGCTTGTCGCCATTATCCGGGAAGTATCCCTGGCATCAGGCGTCTTCGGCATGGTCGGCGGGCAGGCGGTTGACATGGAATCAGAGGGCAAGGATGTGGACTTCCCGACGCTCGAATATATTCACACCCACAAGACCGGCGCTTTGATCCGGGCATCGGTCAGGGTGGGGGCGCAGTATGCAAGGGCAAGCGAGAGACGGCTGAAGGCCCTCACGCGGTACGGGGAGATGGTCGGCCTTGCCTTCCAGATCGTCGACGATATCCTCGATATCGTCGGGACGCAGAAAGAAATCGGCAAGGACGTGGGCAGCGACATGAAGAAGGGGAAGAAGACCTTCCCGAGCTTCTATGGACTCGCAGAATCGCGGCGAAGGGCCAATGAGGTCGCGGGCCATGCCATTGACGCGCTCAAGGACTTCGACCGCAAGGCCGATCCCTTAAGGGAACTGGCGAAGTATATTGTGACGAGAGTCAATTAACGCGACCGAAAGGCGGTCAAGTCGCGGTCATGCTGATGTCATGACGACCGCTTCACGACTGCTGTATGGCTGCATCACCACTGATCCGCGACTGTATTACGACTGATTCATAACTGATGTTCGACCGAGGTACGATTATGATACTCGACACCATCAACTGTCCTTCTGACCTGCGCAAAGTCCCGGCAGCGGACCTTCCTGAGCTGGTGGATGAGCTCCGGGAAACGATCATCGGGACCGTGTCCCGGACCGGCGGGCATCTCGCGCCGAGCCTCGGCGTTGTGGACCTGACCGTGGCGCTGCACTATGTCTTCGACACGCCGAAGGACAGGATCATCTGGGATGTGGGCCACCAGGCGTATGCCCACAAGCTCCTGACGGGCAGACGGGAGCGGTTCAATACCCTCCGGCAATTCGGCGGGATCAGCGGCTTTCCCAAGCGCGAAGAGAGCCCCTGCGACCATTTCAACGTCGGCCACGCCAGCACGTCCATCTCGGCAGCCCTCGGCATGGTGGCAGCGCGGGACATCAAGGGCGAGGACTTCAAGGTCATCGCCGTGATCGGCGACGGCTCCATCTCGGCCGGCCTTGCCTTCGAGGGATTGAACCAGGCGGGGCATCTCAAGAAGAACCTGGTGGTCATCCTCAACGACAATGAGATGTCCATATCGCCCAATGTGGGGGCGCTGTCGTCCTATCTCAACCGGATGATGACCGGGAATTTCTACACCAAACTGAAACTGGAGACCAAGCAGTTCCTCCAGAACATCCCCCGAGTGGGCGAGTCCATGTTCAATATCGCCAAGAAGGCCGAGGAGTCCATCAAGGGCTTCATGGCGCCGGGTCTGCTCTTCGAAGAGCTGGGGTTCCAGTACGTCGGCCCTATCGATGGGCACCGCATGGACCATCTTCTCGAGACCTTCCGGAACATCAAGGATTTCACCTGGCCGGTGCTCATCCACGTGATCACCAAGAAAGGGAAGGGCTGCGAGTTCGCCGAATGCAATCCAGCGCAGTTTCACGGAACACCGCCCTTCGACCCCGAGACGGGCAAGACCGCCGGGAAGAAACAGAAGGTCATGAGCTACACCGAGGTCTTCGGCCAGACCATGGTCAAGCTTGCCGAGGACAACGACAAGATTGTCGCCATCACGGCAGCGATGTCCGACGGTACGGGGCTCGAGAAGTTCGCGGCGCAGTATCCGGACCGCTTCTTTGACGTGGGCATTGCCGAGTCCCACGGCGTGACCTTCGCCTGCGGCCTTGCCGTAGAAGGTATGCGGCCGGTGGCGGCCATCTACTCGACCTTCATGCAACGCGCCTACGATCAGGTGATGCACGACATGTGCCTCCAGAACCTTCCAGTAACGCTGGCCCTGGACCGTGCCGGCTTGGTGGGAGAGGACGGTCCGACGCACCATGGCGTGTTCGATCTCGCGTACCTCCGCCATCTGCCTAACATCGTCATCATGTCGCCCAAGGATGAGAACGAACTCCAGCATATGATCAAGACGGCCGTGGAACACGATGGTCCGGCTGCGGTGCGCTATCCCCGCGGGACCGGGCTCGGCGTGCCCATGGACCAGGAAGTGATGAGCCTTCCGATCGGCAAGGGGGAGGTCCTCCGGGAAGGCGAGGACGTTGTCATCATCGCCGTCGGGAACATGGTAAGGCCGTCGCTCGAGGCAGCGGAGCGTCTTAAAACGGAAGGGACCTCCGCAGCGGTGGTGAACGCGCGCTTTGTGAAACCCCTGGACGAGGATCTCATCCTCAAGATGGCGAAGAGGACCGGAAGGGTCGTGACGGTCGAGGAACATGCCCTCCAGGGCGGGTTCGGCAGCGCAGTCCTCGAATGCATTGATGACAACAGGCTCACCGGCGTCAAGACTCACCGGATCGGCCTTCCCGACCGGTTCATCGAGCACGGCACCCAGGCGACGCTCAGGCAGAAATACGGGCTCGACGCTGACGGCATCTTCGCGTCGGTCAGGGACTTCATGGACAAGACACGCCTCAAGGCGGTCGCGCCGGTGGCCAGCATCAAGACGATGGACGCGTAGGGGGATCGCAGTACGCTAACGACAAGGCACTAAGAGCGTTCTTAGTGCCTTTTTCATTAGAGGGCATCTTTGCCTTGGTACGAGGATCGTGATCGAACCACAACGGAAGTGATCCCGGATCCCCGATGGAGATATTCTGGAAAGCACAAAGCCGCCTATCTTGTTAAAACCAAGAGCGGGCCCCGGGCCGAAGGCCCTAATTTTTTCGTTCTCGCGGACAACGGATAACGGCGGATCGCCTATGGTCATGAAAAAACGTTCCCCTTCGGGCGCCAGATTCTCACAAAAAGGACTGGCGATACTTTACGAGGACAAGGATATCATTGTGGTGAATAAGCCAGCGGGCCTCTTGACGGTTGCCACGGAGAGGGAGAAGGAGCGCACGGCTCATCATATTCTGACCGAACACATCCGCAGGGGATGCGGCAGGTCCCGGAAGGAGCTGTACGTCGTTCACCGGCTCGACCGGGACACATCAGGGACGCTCATCTTTGCGAAGAGCGAAGAGGTGAAGCACCGCTTGCAGGACCGGTGGAAAGAGACGAAGAAAACGTACCTCGCCATCGTGCACGGCAGGTGTGAGAAGAGCTCCGGCACGATCACGTCCTACCTGGCGGAGGACAACGCTTACACCGTGTACTCCACGAATGACCGGGCGAAAGGTAAACTTTCCCACACGGCATATAAAGTGGTGAGGAAGACGAGGGGCTTATCGCTTCTGGAAATTGACCTGTTGACGGGCAGGAAGAACCAGATCAGGGTCCATCTCGCCGGGATTGGCCACCCGATCGTGGGAGATACAAAGTACGGAAGGGAGAATGACCGTCATGCGCGGCTGGCGCTGCACGCACGATCGATCTCCTTCAAGCATCCCGTGAGCGGAGAGGAGCTCACGTTCGAAGCGGAGGTGCCGCTGTTCTTTTCCACACTCGTCGGCCGTCTGGAGAGGCCTGAGGACAAAAAGGGAAACCCGGCTGCTCCGTCAAGGTCTGCACCGAAGCCGCGGACAGGCTCGGACCCCGCGGGAGCGTCGCGGCCATAACTTCAAGCGCCTTCCGGAGGTCGTGAGCATCAGGTGGTTGCGCCGGTGAAGAAATTGCTGTTCCAGGAAGCATGATACTGGTTGTTATGTCATCAAGGCGCCGGGAAATTGCATCCCGGCGCCTTATTTGTTGATGAATCCAGGAACGAGCGCATTCCCGCAGCTTTCCGCAGGGTCAGCGAGCGATTAGAATAACAATAGTTCCTTGAGGATCGAAGCTCCATGCCTCTGGCAATAGGGAGCTTAAATCCAGGAGCGAGCGCATTCCCCGCAGGGACTCGACTGAGCTCGCCGAAGTCTTGCTGCGGGGTTAGCAAGCGATTAGAAATAGTACTACTACCTTGAGGATCGAAGATTCCCTGCAGCTTGCTGCAGGAAGCTTCAATCAAGGAGCGAAGGAACAGGCAGGATCGCATCAGCGGCCGTATCTTCCGGTCCTGATGTCCACGACTTTGCCGTTCCGGAAGGTGATGATGCGCAGGAAGCGCTGCGGACCGAAGTTGTACGTCCATTCCTCGACCGTCACCACGACCCTCCGGGAATGGATCTCGTCGAACTGCTCCCGCAGTTCCTCGTCATGGGAGGTCCGGTAGAACGGCTCGCCGCACTTTGCGAGCACCTCACCCTTCGTGTCGCCGGTGGAGATGATGCGGTCTCCGCATTCTGGCTTGACGGGCACCTGGTCCTTCGAGGGGCCGTATTGACCGGTCTTGACGCCCGTGACCACGCCGTTCTTGACCGTCACGGTGCGGAGGAGCTGCTGGGGTCCGAAGTTGTAGGTCCACTGCTCGACGGTGATATAGGTCCTTTGCTTCAGGCCGGGACCGAGCCGGTCGGTGAACTCTTCCTGGTGGGACTCCTTCCATGCCGGTTGGCCGCACTTCATCAGGAGGTCAACGACGGAATCACCGTCCGACACAATGCCTCCATCGCAGGAGATCGAATCGGCGTACGCCGGAGAAGGGAAAAGGCTAAACGACAGAAGAATGATCAGGAACATTGGATTCATCGACGATACCTTTTTGGAGATCCTCATGCAGGGCCCGGTCCTCGCGATGTTCTCCGCGATGCTTCTTCCTTAGGGAGTTGACACCGGGAACGCGAACTGGTTGCATGTGACAGGGACTGGCCCATCTGAAAGCCTCTCTCATGTGTTAAATATCATGGTCCTCGCTTTCGCCCGGATGACGTCAAAAAGCAAGGACATCGTTTTCCAGAGCCTTTAAAGATAGCCGACCATTTCTCTCTGGAATTCTTTATGCTCCCGCCGCCACTGTTCCGCTCTCTGCCTGGCTTTGAGGGAAGGGGCCGGGTCGTCGGGCCGGATCTTTTCAAACCGCGGTGTGACCACCAAGACCTCATTTCCTTTGATCTCGACAAACCCGCCACCCACCGCTACATAGGTGGTTTCTTCTCCTTGCCGGTAGCGTACAGGAGCGATGGGGATCCGGATCAGCGTGGACGCATGGCGGGGTAAGAGGGCGATCTCGCTTCCGAGCTCAAATCGTTTTTCCTTGCGCAGGACAACGACAGCATCAACGTGCGTAGCTCTCAGGGATTTTCCGTCTGGGGTAATGATCTGTAGAATAAGTTGTTCGTTGTTCATTCCTCGCCCTCTTTCTTGGCTGCAAAAATATCCTTGGCCCCAGCGCCGGACAGTGATTTTGCTTTTTTCAGGGCTTCATCGATCGTCCCGACCATGTAAAAGGCCTGTTCAGGCACCGCATCGTGGACGCCGTCAATGATCTGCCTGAAATCACGGAGAGTCTCCTTGAGCGGAACATATTTCCCCGGGATGCCGGTGTACGCCTCGGCGACGAAGAGGGGCTGTGACAAGAATTTCTGCAGGCGTCGCGCCCGTCTGACCACGATCTTGTCCTCTTCGGAAAGCTCCTCGACGCCAAGAATAGCGATGAGGTCCTGCAGAGCTCCGTACCGCTGGAGATAGCTTCTGGCTTTCTTCGCGACGTCGACATGTTCGTTGCCTGCGATCGAAGGCTCGAGGACCTGCGATGACGAGTGGAGTGGGTCGATCGCCGGATACAGGCCCTGTTCGGCGATGCGCCGCGCCAGAACCACAGAAGCGTCAAGATGGGCGAAGACCGATGCAGGCCCGGGATCGGCGATATCGTCGGCAGGGACATACACGGCCTGCACCGAAGTGATCGCGCCATCCTTCGTCGAGGCGATTCGCTCCTGGAGCTGGCCCATCTCGGTAAAGAGCGTGGGCTGATACCCGACCTCCGAGGGAATGCGCGCCCTGAGCAGCGATACTTCCAACCCGGCCTGTACGTAGCGGTAGATGTTGTCGAAGAAGAGCAACACGTCCTGTTTTCGGACGTCCCGGAAATATTCCGCGATCGTCAGGGCAGCCAACGCTACCCGGAACCGCGCGCCCGGGGGCTCGTTCATCTGGCCGAAGATCAGGACCGCCCGGTCGAGGACTCCTGACTTCCGCATTTCGAGCCAGAGCTCGTTTCCCTCCCGCGTCCGTTCGCCGATGCCGCCGAAGACGGAGACCCCACGGTGCTCGATGCCGATGTTCCTGATGAGCTCCATGATGATGACGGTCTTGCCGACGCCAGCTCCCCCAAAGAGGGCGATCTTGCCGCCGCGGGGGAAGGGCGTCAGCAGGTCAATGGCTTTGATGCCCGTTTCCATCACCTGGGGATAGGTCTCCAGCTTGGCATAGGGCGTTGGGGGCCTGTGGATGCCCTCGACACGGATTTTGGTAAAGGGTTTTTCGTCGATCGCTTCGCCGAGGACGTTGAAGAGCCTCCCCAGGATTTCCGTCCCTGTCGGTACCGAGATCGGCATGCCCGTATCGAAGACCCTGGTTCCCCGGGCGAGGGCGTCCGATGAATCGAGGGCGATCGTCCGGACGATCCCTTCGCCCAGGAGCTGCACCGCCTCCAGCGGGAGGCCGGTGTCTGTGTCGCCGGCACGGAGCAGGTTATTGATGGCAGGGAGCCGGCCGCGGAATTCCACATCGACGACCGGGCCCATCACCTGAATGACCGCGCCTTCCGCCCGCTCCTCGGTGAGCTCCCCGATGAGCCTGTCCAGGACCCGGTCGAGGACCTCTTTCCGTTTCCTCCTGGAACTTTCTGCCTGGTCCTCGATGAACTCCTTGATGAGCCTGCTCAAGACCTTTTCGATGATCTCTTCCTGCTTCATGTTCACCTTCCGCGTTTACGCAAGCTCGCCGGGAGTGGTCTTGCCCTCTTCTACGACTTTGGAGGCAAACAGAACGCCGAGGAGGTCGATGGTAATGGACTCCCGCCGCAGACGGTTGTAGAGCATTCTGTATTCTCCCAGGGTCTTATCCGCCCGTTCCGTGGCCTCCTCCATGGTGATCATGCGCGCCCCCTGTTCGCTGGCATAGGACTCCAGGAGGACGTCATACAGTTGGACCCGCACATGGATATCCAGGAGCTCGTCAATGATCTCCCGGAACGACGGCTCGTAATACCATTTCTCCGTTGCTTCCCTCCCGTGCCCGTTCTGCTCCAGGATGACCGGAAGCAGACGTTTGATCTTCGGGAGCCTCCT
>JAAXXJ010000294.1 GCA_013334545.1 Nitrospirota bacterium
CCGCATCCTGCATGCTTAGCACAGCGGAGCACTGAGCTGCCCCAAAAGAGCTGTTGTTCTGTTCCCTGGTTTTGTGTGAATGTGTTGGAGCATCCTCAAAAAAAACAGGACCGGGACAAGTCCGGTCCTGCGTGGAACGCACTGCCAGGGCCGTCCCCTGTCGCCTGGGCAAGTCAGGCGGCAGAGGAGCAGCTCGGACAGGAGAAGCACATCGGATGCGGTGCGGCTATGCCATTGCCGCCTCGCGGAGCTTCACCGAGACCACCTTGGAACAGCCGGGCTCGTCCATGGTAATGCCGTACAGCGCGTCGGCCATCTCCATGGTCCCCGTCTTGTGCGTGATGACGATGAACTGGGAACGGTCGCTCATCTCGCGGATGAGCCGGGTGAAGCGCATCACATTGGACGCGTCCAGCGGTGCATCCGCCTCGTCGAGCATACAGAAGGGGCTCGGTTTCACGAGGAAGGCCGCGAACAGCAGGGCGATGGCCGTCAGCGCCTTCTCGCCGCCCGACAGCGACGTGATGCTCTGGACCTTCTTGCCCCGCGGCTGGGCCACGATCTCGATGCCCGACTCGAGGACATTGGCCGGGTCGAGCAGGATGACGTCCGCGCGCCCGCCCTCGAAGAGGCGGGTGAAGACCTCGCGGAACTTCTGCTGGATGGCGGCGAACGACTGGGTGAAGAGCTCGATGGTCTCGACGTCGAGCTTGGCGATGGTCGCCTTGAGGTTCGCGATGGACTCGCTGATGTCCTGCTGCTGGGCCGAGAGGACGTCGTAGCGCTCCTTGAGCTCGTTGTACTCCTGGAGCGCATCCACGTTGATGGGCCCCATCTGGTCGATCTTCTCACGGAGCTCGCTGACCCGGTGCTTCGACGCGTCCAGGTCGATCTCGAACTGGCCCAGCTCCTGCACCACGGCCTCCAGCTCCGTGTGGTAGCCGGTCCAGATGTTGTCCTTCAGGTGCTCGATCTTCATGCGGAGCTCGGTGCGCCTGACCTCGATACCCGACAGGCGTTTCTGCGCCGCGTCGATGTCGTGCCGGACCTGGCGTGCCTCCTCCTCATGGGAACCGAGGGCGCTGGTCTTTTCGGCGTGGGCCTCCTGCCTGAGGTTGAGGGCCTCGCGTTCACGCTCGAGGGCAGTGATGTGGCCGCGGATCTCCTCTTCTGCTGCGGTGATGGCGGCCTCGAGCTCCCGGACCTTTCCGGCGATCTCGCCGATCTCGGCCTCCCGCTTGCGCAGCCGCTCGGCGAGGTCCACACCGGCCAGCTCGAGGGCCTCGGCGCCTTTCGCAGCGGCGGCCTGCTTCTCCTGGAGGGCGGCGACGGCCATGCGGATGTCGGTGATGCCGGCACGGGCTGTTTCCAGGTTCTCGCGCTCCGACGAGAGCTCGCGCTGAAGGGTCTCGATGCTGGCCTGGGCGCTGCTATGGCCGTCCTCGAGGTCACGGAGCATGGCGGAAGAACGGTCGATCTCGGTACGGAATGACCTCCGCCGTGCGGCCCGCTCGGCGCGTTCCGCCGCAAGGGTGTTCGCGCGGGCCGAACTGCGGTTCGCCTCGTCACGGAGCGCGGCAGCGTCCTTTTCCTGGTGCAGGAGCTCCAGTTCGGCCTTGTGGACCTCGTCGGAAAGCTCCGCTTCGGCGCGCGTGTCCGCCTTGATGGAGGCCTCCAGGGCATGGACGTCCTGTTCGAGCCCGGTGATGCGCGCCCCGAGGGCCGCCACCTCGCTCTCCAGGTCCTTGATCTCACGCCGCTTCCGCAGCATGCCGGACCCGCCCGCTTCGGCGGCGCCGCCGGTGACCGCGCCCCAGGGGTCCACGATCTCGCCGGTCAGCGTCACGATGGTCTTGTGGATGCCGTTCTTGTGCCAGAGGTAGAGCGCTGTGTCCATGGTGTCCACGACCACCACGTCGCCCAGGAGGTACTGCGCCACGTTCTTGTAATCGTCCTTGCAGCGCACTACGCCCAGGGCGTTCCCGATGACGCCGGCGTGGCCGTTCTTCACGAAGGGCTCGGTCGGAATGGAGCGCGGGGTCTCGGGGATGAAGGTGCTCCGTCCGCCGCCGCTCGACTTGAGATATTCGATGGCCTTAAGCGAATCGTTCTGGGAGCCGACGACGACGTTCTGGAGCCGGTCACCCAGGACCGCCTCAATGGCCGTCTCATACTTCGGCTCCGTTTCGATGATGTCCGCCACGAGGCCGTGGATCGTTCCCACCCGCTCCGCGGAGGTTTGCTTCTTCGCCGCCATCACGGTCTGCACGCCCTTCTGGTATCCTTCGAGGCTCTGCTCGAGCTCGATGAGCGAGTGGAGGCGCGAGCTTTGGCCGGCGAGGCGGTTCTTCGTCGCGCCGAGCTCTGCGTCGAGCTCCTTTTTCCGCGTCACGGCAGCCTCCAGCCGGGCAGTGACGCGGGCATGCTCTTCCTGGAGGCCGGACCTCCGGCTGGCGATTGCCCCGATCTCCTGTTCTTTCTGGCCAAGGAGCACCTTCAAGCCTTCTAGTTTCTTCGCCAGCTCGTCCACTTCGTCCTGTGACCGCCCATCCATCTCGTCGAGCTGGTGGATGCGTATCTCGAGATTTGCGATGCGGGCCTTTTCCGCGGCAGCATCGGTCATGGCGGTGTATACGCCCGCACGGGCCGCTTCCAGGGCGGCCTCCCTGCCCTTGAGCGAACGGGCGAACTCCTCGAAGGCTGTGGTCCGTTCAAGAAGGATGGCGTTCTGGCTGGCAAGGGTCGCCGTAATGCTGCCGGACTCCTCGTCGAAGCGTTTCTTTTGCTCCGCGTTCCTCTCGGACTCCTGGCTAAGGTACTCGATGTCCTTCAGGTCCCTGCCGCGCTGCTCCGTGAGCGCCGCGATCTGGGTCCGGGACATCTCGACACGGTGCTCGGCCTGCCGCAGGGCGTTCTCAATCTCATGGACCTGGTGTTGGAGAAGGGCTAGCTCGCGCTCCGACGACAGTGCCTCGGCGCGGGTCTCCTCGATTGCGGACTCGATCGTGCTGAGAGAAGCGTGGAGCCCGGTGACCTCGTCCTCCGCATCCTTGAACTCTCCCGTCGACGTTGTCCACTCCCCGCCGAGGTTGGCATACTCAACGCTGGCAAGCCGGAGCTCCAGGTCCTTCATCTCTGCCCGGAGCTTTTGGTACCGCTCGGCCTTCTTGGCCTGGCGGTCCAGAGAGTTGACCTGGCGCTTCACCTCGGTCAGGATGTCGTTCACGCGGAGTTGGTTCTGCTGGGTGGACTCGAGTTTGGAGAGGGCCTCCTGCCGCCGCGCCTTGTACTTCATCACACCCGCCACTTCCTCGAACAGGAACCGGCGGTCCTCAGGCTTGGACTCGATGATCTTCTTTACGCGGTCCTGCTCGATGATGGCATGAAGCTTGGCGCCAACGCCGGCGTCCATCATGAGGTCGCGGATGTCCTTCAGTCGGCAGGGGATCTTGTTGATCAGGTACTCGCTCTCGCCGGAGCGGTAGAGCCTGCGGGTGATCTCGATCTCGCTGTATTGGCCGAACTCCGACGGCAGGCCCGACACGTTCGCGAGCGTGAGGGTCACCTCGGCCAGGCCGAGGGGCTTGCGGGACTCGCTGCCGCTGAAGATCACATCCTCCATCTTGTCGCCGCGAAGGTGCTTGGCGCTCTGTTCGCCCAGCACCCAGCGGATGGCGTCGGAGATATTGCTTTTGCCGCACCCATTGGGACCGACCACGGCAGTGACTCCGGGCTGGAAATGGAGCGTGGTCTTCTCGAAGAAGGATTTGAAACCGAGCATGTCGAGGGACTTGAGCTGCATAGGACTCCTCAATGGATAAAGAAGATTCAAAATTCAATATTCAACAGCTGGAACATCCGCTGCACTTTTTCAACTCGGTTTATATCATACGACCCGGGGTTTGTAAAGGGAAAAATAACAAGTTAAGGTATTGATTTGTCTGGAAGCCACAATATATTGTGGTAATGAAGGGCTCTAGATTTCCCGGTCCTGAAGGCGTTTCAGGCCTATTTTCATGGGCAAAATGATTGCCAAGGCGTTCAGGACGATGACCAG
>JAAXXJ010000295.1 GCA_013334545.1 Nitrospirota bacterium
CTGCGGCTTGGTGAGATTGTCCAGCCTCGCCTGGATCGACGCGGTGCGGGAGCCGTCGACCGGTTTGATGCCCTTGATCACTTCGTTCAATATGCTCATCCCTACCCCCTCGATCAGAACCGGCTGAGACGCGGGATCCCGGCTCCCGCACCCTGTCGCATCATTTTATCTGCAACGGAATTCCCGACGCAAGAAAATAAGCATCCTTCGCGGCCAGGGCGAACTTCTGGTTCGCAATCCCCGCCACGTCCCGGAACTGCCGCGCCAGCGGATTGTCCGGCACGATGCCGAGGCCGACTTCGTTCGAAACGATGATGCAGGTGCCGGAAAAGGCCTTCATCGCCGAGATCAGCTCAACGATGCGGGCGTCGATCTCGTCAGAGCTCCTGGTCCGCGCCATGATGTTGCTGAGCCACAGGGTCAGGCAGTCCAGCAGGACCACTTCATACCGTCCCGAGAGCTTATGCACCAGCTCGGCGACGGCGAGGGGCTCTTCATAGGTGTCCCAGGCGCTCCCCCGGCGCTGCCGGTGATGCTCGATGCGGGCCACCATCTCCGCGTCCAGCGCCTGCGCCGTGGCAACATACGCCCGTTTGCCGGCGATATCGGCAGCGATCTTCTCGGCAAAGGCCGACTTGCCTGACCGGGCCCCTCCGGTGATGAACATGATCTTATTCGCCATGCTGCTCGTTTTCCCTTGACCCCTGCCCCTTGACCCTTGACCCTCGTATTACCGTTTCCTGAAGACCACGTCGGCAAACGAGCTCTCCGCCGAGGTTTTCGTGTGCTGGGAATTGATCTGGAACCGCATGCCTTTTGCCAGAGGCGGCTCATCGCCGTAGAACTTCTTATAGTCCTCGTACACGTTCCGGGTCTCGGCGATCCACTTGCCGAGCTCGGACGGACCGGAGCGGACCACCACCACCTTGACGGTCATGAACGGCGCCGGCGAGGTGGACTCCATCAGGCCCTGCGGCGCCGTAGTGTCCCAGATGTAGACGATCGCCTTGGTCTTGGTGAAGGCGACGAACAGCTGAGCGGCCTGGTCGTCGGCCCGGGACTTCCGGAAGTCGCCGCCCTTCGGCAGCTGCGTCACCTTCCATTTCCACGAAAGGACGGGATAGCGCTTCACATCCACATTCACTTCGCCCTGCAGCGAGAAGGAGCTGTCCGTGCTCTTCAGGTGGAGTGCCGGGATATCGCCGTCCCGCATCACATCGAACGCGGCCTTGCCGGACTTGACCTTCAGCTCCCAGCCGGTCGGCAGTATCCCCTTTGCCGCGATCCAGGTCGAGAAATCGGCAATGACGATGCTGTCGTCCGCAGCCCGGACACCTGACGCCGTACCGAGGATCGGCAGCATGAGCAATAGGACCATGAGAGAACGCATCGTGTTATTCCTCAGACAAAAAACCCCCACCTGGTTCGTCAGGCAGGGGTGGTTGGTCGAAATGGAGCGGGCGACGGGTTTCGAACCCGCGACCCCAAGCTTGGGAAGCTTGTACTCTACCAGCTGAGCTACGCCCGCTTAATGTGAGGTATTATAGTTACGACTCCTTGCCTTGTCAATCAAAAATCAGGCCTGGCAGGCCATTTTCAGCCGCTATAGGAGCGCTTTGATCTCCTTCTCGAGCTCCTCGTCGTTCCCCGCCCCCATATACTGCTTCCTGATGATGCCCTGCTTATCCAACAGGTACGCCGCCGGAATCATGCGCACCCGGTATTTCGCAGACACATCGTCCGTGCCTTTCAGCACGGCATACGTGATCTTATGTTCAGCGACGAAGTCCTTGACCTTGTCCCATCCTCCCTCGTCGAACGAGATCGCCAGCACCTTCAGCCCCTTGTCGCCGTAGGCCTTGTGCAGCCGCTCGATGCCGGGGATGGACGCACGGCACGGCGGGCACCAGGTCGCCCAGAACTCCAGCAGCACCACCGAACCCTTCAGGCCGGAAAGGGTCACCTTCTTTCCCGACAGGTCCTGGAGCGTGAAATCGGGCGCAACGGAGGACGCTGATTCCTTCTCCTTGCTGGTGCACCCCGGGAGCAGGGCAAGGATGACGATAACGGCGGCCAGCAGATTCTTGAACATCAGACTGCTCCTTGACGAGGGGAAAACAATGACCCGGCGGCCGATCGATCAGGGCCGCCGGGGAAAGGGTACCGCTTATGAAGCGAACAGGAAGGTGGTTATGCCAGAAGCGAGTCGACCTTGACCTTGAGCTGCGCCTTCGGCACCGCTCCGACGACCTGGTCAACCCGCTCGCCGTTCTTGAAGAACATCAGGGTGGGGATCCCCATGATCTTGTACCGACCCGCGACGTCGGGGTTCTCGTCGGTGTTGAGCTTCAGCACCTTGAGCTTGCCTGCGTATTCCTTGGATATCTCATCGACGATGGGCGCGACCATCCTGCACGGCCCGCACCACACCGCCCAGAAATCCACCAGGACGAGAGTCGTCGACTTCAGTACTTCCTGATCCCACGTTGCGCTCGTGACTGCGTCAGCCATGCCTTCCTCCTGAACTCGTTAGTGTACACCCGGCAGAGCCGGGACAACCGTCCGCTTCCTGATGGCGCCCTCGGGACAGACCCGCGGGCATGCCCCGCAGTCATTGCATTCCAGGGAGATGACCGCCTTGCCGTTCTCGATCCGGATCGCTTCGATGGGACACACGTCGGTGCAGGTCCCGCAGCCAGTGCAGGTATGTTCATTCACGACGTGCATAATGCGATCGTTGGAGATTATAGACCCCGGCTTCCTCAGTTGTCAATAGCTTTTAGATGTGGCATAATCATCCCGCGATGAACGCGCTCATAATGCCATACGGAGGACCGGGATGGAAGGAAAAACAGCGCATCCTGGAAGGGATCGCCTCCCGGAGGGGCGCGCCGCCGTTCCTGTATAACGATGTTTTGGTCATCGTCCCCTCTTCCCGGCTCCGCAGGACCTACGGCAGGCTCTTCCTCGACCTGGTTGAGCGGAAGCACGGGGCCCGCGCCGTTGTCCCGCCCCACATCCAGACCCTCCACCAGCTCTTCCAGCGGCTGTACACCAGGCTCGGAGGAGCCCCCCTCATCGACGAGAACAGCAGGCTCATCCTTTTCGAGGGGATCGTGAAGGAGCTCATCACGGGCAGGCCGGGATTCGGCAGTACGCCCGATATTCTCGCGCCGTCCCTCTCCGCCAGCCTTGCCGACATGGTGGAAGAGCTGTCCTCTTCCGGCATCGGGCCCGCTGGCCTTGCATCGGCCGTTGCCGGGGCCGAGTCCGCAGACAAGCCCCAGGTCGGCCTGCTCATCGAGTCCTATCGCGCCTACGAGCGCATCCTGTCCGAAAAAGGACTTGTCGACCCGGCAGGCATGCTCGCAGCCCTTGCGCGCGGCTTTGACCCCGCGTGGCTTGCAGAGTACGCGGCCATCATCGTTGACGGCATCCATGACGCGACCGGACTTGAGGCCCGTGTCCTCGGAAAGATCGCGGCCTGCGGCAACTGCATGTTCCTCGTCGATGCGCCCTCGGCAGGGCATATCCGCACCGCCGGGGAGCGCCACCCCCTGCGGCTTACCAGGGACTTCCTGGAGCGCGTGGGCATTGCGGCAGGAGAGGCCCTGTCCCCCGCCGGCTCGGACGACCTCTTTCTCGCTGATGCCCTGTTCTCGGAGCGGTCCTTTGCCGAGGCCGCGCAGCGGGCACCCGCCTCCTTTTCCCGAAGGATCCGCCTCGTGTCATCGGTCAACACCCGCGAGGAAGTGTCCTTCATCGCCGGAGAAGTGAAGCGATCGCTCAAAAGCGGGACCGTGCCCGATTCCATCCTCGTGGCCTTCCCGTCCCTCGACGAATACGGGCCACTCGTTGAAGAGCTGTTCATCGACTTCGGCATTCCTTACAACCGCTCCCTCGGACGGCAGCTCGGCACCTCGCCGGTGACTTCCTTCTGAAGCAGATCGCCGAGGTGCTGAAGCGGTCGGTGCGCGTGTTCGACGTGTGCACGCGTTACGGCGGCGAGGAGTTCGCGATCCTCATGCCCGGCAGCGGCATCAACAACGCGCTG
>JAAXXJ010000035.1 GCA_013334545.1 Nitrospirota bacterium
ACCTTCCGGGAAGCGCAAACGCTGATCGTCATTTGTGCTGAGGAAAGAGAAAAAAAGAGATGCGATATTCCGCACCTCGTTGTTAGGTTCTGCTGCATCGGCCCCTGTCCCGCTGTTCACCGCAGGGCCAGGTCAATCCTTGTCGCGACCTTTTCCCTTGCCTTTCCCTTTTCCCCGGCCCGTTCCGCTGTCCCCGCCGTACAGATCATGGCCGCGCTTCAATGCATGGAACTCCTTTGATCCCGGCTTGATGCCCAGACTCTTTGCCAAATTGCCCCAGCCCTGCCCTTGCGAGGAACGATATCGCTCCGTAACGCGGTCCATCGGCTGACCCGACATCTCCCCGAGGCGCAGCACCATATAGGCGTCAGCGGGTTTTGCAACATTGCTCAATACTGCCGTGACCTGCGTGTCGCCGATCTTGAATCGCGTCGCAAGACTTGCCTTGAATCCTGATGGATCGGCCTGCGCCCTGATGTTCAAGTCCTTCATCCACTCGAAGTCACCCGCCAGCGCCGCTCCGGCCGCAAGCAGCACCACGACCACCCCCGCCAGTACCCGGCTGATCGTTATCATTCACTCATCCCCCTGTCCATGAATATCGAGACCGCGTATATCAATCCCTTTGCCGCAATTTTCTCATGAAATACACCGCGGCCAGCAAAAGGATACCAGACACGCCTGCGCTCCAGCGCGCGTCGGTGTCATAACCGCTGATACGGAATGCAACGGCAGCGGCTGCCGCGCCTGCCGAAAACACGGCCAGGACGAAGGCCCTGCCAATGTTGTGGATGTGACGGAGCACACCCACAATGTCTCGGGACCCGATCTCGACTCGCAGTTCGCCGCGTGACGTAGTGACCAGGAGATCATGGAGCATTTTCGGCAGCTTCACGAGCGACCGCGCCGCGCCGGCAGCCTGCTTCAGCGCACCCTGTGCGGACATCTCCTCGGACCGAATGAACCGCTTCGCGTAGGGAGCCGAGATCTCGATGATGTTCGTCTGCGGGTCGAGCTGCGAGCCCAGACCATTCAGCATGCCCACGACGCGGCCCAGCAGGATGAAGTCGTTGGGGATCTGGATGGCGGGATTAAGCTGCACTGCCTGCTGGATGTCGCGGCCGATCTCCTCGATGTCCATAGCCTTGAACTCGCCGGGCGAGATGTCGCGGTACTTGAGCAAGATGCGCTCCACGAACTGCACCAGCGGCTGGATGTCCTTGGTGAGCGGGATGAACCCCATGTCCACCAGCGCCCGCACGAGCCCCAGGCTGTCGCGCTCCACGATGGCGATGAAAGCCCGCCGGAGCTCCTCCTTCTTCCGCGCCGAGATGCGGTCCACCATGCCGAAGTCCACCAGAATCACGGAAGGACCCGACCGGACAAAGATGTTCCCGGGGTGTGGATCGCCGTGGAAGAACCCGTCGACGAAGAACATCTGGGCGTAGGCCTCGGCGAGGATGTGCGCCGTCTCTTTTTTGTCGATCCCCAGGCGGTCGATCTCCGCAAGGTCCGTGATCTTGGTGCCTTCGAGGTACTCCAGCGTCAGGACCTTCGAAGTCGTGTAGGGCCAATAGACGATGGGGATCTTGATGCGCTCGTTCTTGGCGAAGTTCCGGGCGAAGGTCTCGGCGTTCTTCCCCTCGAGGAGATAATCCAGCTCTTCGGCAACGATGCGGGAGAACTCGGAGTAAATGACGTCGAGATTGATCTGGCGGTACAGGACCCGGAGGATGCGGATGATGTACTTGAGGGCGCGCATGTCCGCGGCGATCACCTCATCGATGCCGGGGTACTGGACCTTGACCACGATGCAGTCGCCGTCGCGAAGGCACGCGCGGTGCACCTGGCCCAGTGACGCCGACGCTATGGGGATCTCGGTGAAGGCGGAGAAGATCTCATCCATCGGCCCGAGCTCTTCGGTGAGCCGCTTCACGATGTCCGAGAAGGGCGCCGGCGGGACCTGGTCCTGGAGCTTCGACAGCTCGTTGGTATATTCTTCAGGAAGAATGTCGACGCGGGAAGAGAAGAACTGGCCTATCTTGATCAGGATGCCCCGCATCCGGACCATGTGCTCGCGGATGATGGACGCGTTCCGGGTATGGAGCCGCCTCAGCCGCTCGCGCCGAACCTCGGCGGGCGTGAAGATGTTCCGGAGCCCGAAGAACTTGTAGCTCAGCAGCACCCGGAAGAAGAGGATGACGACCCGCACGACGCGGCCGCGGTATCTGAAGAATCGCATGCTTGATTATACCAAATTCATGGAAAAGGAACAGGACTTCCGCACGTTCACGACAGAGGCACAGCAGCCGTTCCGGCGGTCTGGTGATACGGGTGAGAGCGGGGTTCTACTTGACGATATCACCGTACTCCGCAGGCCGCCGATGGCGCAGGAACCCCCAGGTCTCGACCGCTGCGTCCCGGTCCTTCTGGTCGATGTCGGCTATGACGATGGCGTCCTTGCTCCCGGCAAGCTCCGAGACCATCTCTCCCCAGGGCCCGGCGCAGAAGCTCCTGCCATAGAACACGATTCCCTCCTCCTGCCCGACCCGGTTCACGCGAAAAATAAAGATATTGTTGGCAAAGGCGTTCGCTGACACGGCCCGCTCCCACAGAACGTGGCTCTCCACCGACGCGGCCGTGGGCGCGAACACGATGTCGGCCCCCTTAAGTGCCAGAATCCGCGTGCCCTCGGGGAACAGGTTGTCCCAGCAAATCTGGACACCGATCGTGCCGCGGGAGGTCTCGAAGACCGGAAGACCGAGATCTCCGGGCGAGAAGTAGAACCGTTCCTTATAAAAGGGGATGTCAGGGAGATGAAGCTTACGGTAGACGCCGACGACCTTGCCGCAGTCGATGACCGCGACGCTGTTGTACAAGCGGTCCCCGTTCTTCTCGAAAAAGGGCAGCACGATGACGACCTGGTGCTTGAGCGACGTCTTGACGAAGTCGGCGACCATCGATCCGGAGATCTCACAGGCCAGTGACATCCCTGCCGGGTCCTCCTTCCGGGGGAACCAGGGCAAGAAGCAGAGCTCGGGATAGCCGATGATCTTGGCTCCCTTCTCCGCGGCCACCCCGGCCATCTCCACAGCACGGCTAATGTTCTTTGCAACATCAGCCCCTGCGCTCATCTGTATGCCAGCGATCCTCATCGTGTCCTCGCAGGGAGCAGGCGGCCTTGGCGCGCCTGTCCGTTGTTGCGGAGCATTATAGCGGTCGACAGGGAAAATGTAAATGGAATTTCAGACGACCCTCGATGTTCCCCTGCGGAATTATAAACCGCAGGTCCATCCCCCAACGGCCCATCAAATGCTTGACCGCATTACCGCTCAATTCCGCATTTAGAGCTAGGCGTAATGAGAACCAGCTCCCCAACGTTCCCTGATGGCCCTGGATAAAAGCGTCTATAATTAGGACATGAACGGACAATTGGGTCCTGACACGATACGCATCGACGGTTCCTATGGCGAAGGAGGGGGCCAGGTCCTGCGCACATCGCTCGCCCTGTCCTGCGTGCTCGGAAAGCCGATGGAGATCACGAACATCCGCAAGGCCAGGAAGAGCCCGGGCCTCCGTCCGCAGCACCGGACAGCGGTCCTGGCTGCCGCGTCCATCACCGGCGCCGAGGTCCAGGGTGCGGAGCTCTCGTCAACTGCGCTCCGGTTCCGGCCGAACAGGACCAGCGGCGGTTCCTACCGGTTCGATGTGGCCGAGAAGCAAGGCAGCGCCGGCAGCGTCACACTCGTGCTCCAGACCATCCTGCTGCCCCTCTGCTTCGCGGAACAGCCGTCCATGGTCATGGTGAACGGTGGAACCCACGTGCCCTGGAGCCCGTCGTTCCATTATCTCCACTCCATCGTCGTGCCCCTGCTCTCCGGACTCGGCGCGCGCATCGAGCTCTCCCTCACCTCCTGGGGCTGGTATCCCATCGGCAACGGTCAGGTCTCCGCCCGGATCACGCCGAGCACCGCGCTCCGGCCGCTCACCCTGATCGACCGGGGCGGGCTTGTGCGAGTTACCGGCATCTCGGCGGTCTCGAACCTTCCCGGCCACATCGCGACGCGCCAGTGCGACCGGGCGGTCTCGGTCCTCGGCATGCAGGGCATCGACGCGTCAATCGAGACCCTGTCTGCAACCTCGCTCGGCAAAGGCTCCTTTCTGTTCCTTGCCGCGGAGTTCGAGCATATCTCTGCCGGATTCGGCAGCCTCGGCGCCATCGGCAAGCGTGCCGAGGAGGTGGCTGACGAGGCGTGCGACGGGCTGCTTTCCCATCTGCGGTCAAAGGGCGCGCTGGATCCGCACCTGGCGGATCAGATCGTGCCCTGGCTCGCCTTCTGCCAGGGCACGTCCGAGTTCACCACCAGCCGCGTCACCCGGCATCTGCTCACGAACCTCTGGGTGTTGCAGCAGTTCATGGATGTTGATGTCCAGGTGAAGGGAAGCGAGGGAGAGGAAGGCCGGGTCATGATCCGCCCCGTGGGGAGAAACACTGTTTAGGCTGCGTTTTTGAGCGAATGCTTTGCTCATGCTCCGTGTTGCCCTTACCCCTGCGTCACATGAAACGGCAAGGAGGGAGCCATGAAGATCGATTCCTATTCCTTCGGCAGGATCGTCATCGACGGAAAGACCTTCACCTCGGACGTCATCATCTATCCCGGCAGGGTCGACGCCTCGTGGTGGCGGAAGGAGGGGCATCTGCTCCAGCTGGCTGACCTGAGCGAACCGCTTCAGGCGAAGCCACACGTGCTCGTCATCGGCACAGGCTATGCCGGCGTCATGCGCGTTCCCCGGGAGACCATTGACCGGATCGCCGGTCTGGGCATCGAGGTGACGGTGGAGCGGACGTCAAAGGCGGTCGGGCTGTACAACGAGCTGGAGGGCAGGAGGACCGTGATCGCGGCGCTGCATATCACGTGCTGAGCAGGGTCATCAGCGAATACCCCTGCCTGTCCTCTTTTGCCTTCGCGCAGAAAACTGCGCTTACCGGTTCACGCGGCCACATGCCGGAGCCGGTAGGTGATCCTGCCCTTGGTCAAGTCGTAGGGCGAAAGGTCGACCTTCACCCGATCGCCGTTCACGATCCTGATGTGCCGAACGCGCATCTTGCCCGACAAGTGTGCAAGGACCGTCTGGCCCGTGTCGAGCTTTACGTGGAACAGCGTATGGGGCAGCGTCTCCACGACCGTTCCCTCGACCTCGATCATATCCTCTTTCGGCATATTCCATCACTTCCCTTTCAAGCCCTTTGTGTAATCTTCTTTACTTATATTATACCGCGCGGCAAGATATCAGGAGCAGGCCTTTGGGTAAGCGATGCAGGGATGCGGGATCATGCCGGAACCGGGGAGGCAGATGAACGCTATGCAGATGCCTTCTCGCGCTTTTTCCTCGATCGGCAGGCCTTCAATCGCTTGATGAGCTGCTCGCAGGACAGCGTGTTCAGCACGTCCCTCTTCTCCACCCATCCCCGGCGCGCGACCGAAACACCATAGGCCATGTAATCGAACTGGTTCGCAACGTGCGTATCGGTGCTGATGACCAGCGGCACGCCGTAGCCCTTCGCCATCCTGATGTGCAGGTCGTTCAGGTCGAGCCGGAGCGGATAGGCATTGATCTCCATGGCCACGCCGTACTTCGCGGCCTCTTTCAGCACCCCCTCCAGATCAACGGCATAGGCGTCGCGCTCGCCCAGGAGCCTGCCTGTGGGATGGGCGATCACGCTCACGCAGGGGTTCCGGACCGCGGCGAGCAGCCGCCGGGTGATCTGCTCCTGCGGCTGCTTGAATCCCGAATGGATCGACGCCACAACGATGTCGAGGCCCGCGAGCACCTCGTCCGCGAGGTCGAGCCTGCCGTCCGCCCGGATGTCCACCTCCGTCCCCGCGAGGACCGTGAACCCGCTCAGCTTTTCGTTCGCGCGCGCGATGAGCCGCATCTGCTCCCGGAGCCGCTGTTCGTCCAACCCGTGCGCCACACCAAGTCCTTTCGTGTGGTCGGTAACAGCGATATAGCGGTACCCCCGCTTCCTCCCTTCCTGCACGATCGTGTCGAGGTCATGGCTGCCGTCGGACCATTTCGTGTGCACATGGAGATCGCCCTTTATGTCCGCAAGCGTCACCAGGTCCGGCAGCCGTCCTTCGAGCGCCGCCTCGATCTCGCCGGCGTCCTCCCTGAGTTCCGGCGGAATAAAGGCCAGCTTGAGCGCCCGATACACATCCTCTTCCTTTGCTCCTCCGATCTTCTTTTCGCCCGGCTCTCGGAATACGCCGTACTCGTTGATCTTGAGCCCGGCCCGTACTGCCCGCTCGCGGAGCTTGATGTTGTGCTGCTTGCTGCCGGTGAAGTACTGCAGCGCGGCGCCGAAGGAGTCCTTGTCCACCACGCGCAGGTCGACCTGGATGCCGTCGTCCGTGATGACGGAGGATTTTGTCTCGCCATGGGCGAGCACCCTGTTCGTCTGCGGAAGCTTCACGAACGCGGCCATCACGGCCGCGGGGTCCCGCGAGGTGGCGAGGATGTCGATGTCCTTGACCGTGTCCTTCCATCGCCGGATGCTGCCTGCCACCTCGATCTGGTCGACAGGCGCGCTGCTGCGCATGCGGCGGACGATCTCCTCGGCCAGCGGCAGGACCCTGCCGATCGGTCTGCGTTCGGTCCCGCGCTTCAGGAGCTCGATGCCCTTCAGGATGTTCTCCTCGGTCCGCTTCTGGATGCCGGGCAGCCCGCTGAGCCTGCCTGCGCGGACGGCAGCTTCCAGCTCGTCGATCCCCTTGACCTTGAGCTTGTCGGACAGCAGCTTCGCCTTCTTCGGGCCCAGGCCTGGCACGCGGAGCAGTTCGAGCAGGCCTCCGGGAGCCGCGGCCTTCAGCTCTTCATGCTTCGCGATCCTGCCGGTCTCGAGGAATTCCCGGACCTTTGCAGCAAGATCCTTCCCGATACCCGGGACCGCCTCAAGCTCTTCATACGAAAGGGATGCCACATCCTTGGACAGATCCCCGATGTTCTGCGCCGCCCTCCGGTAGGCGCGGATGCGGAAAACGTTCTCGTTCTTGAGCTCCAGGAGCTCCGCGATCTCGTTGAATATGTCTGCAATCTGCTGGTTCTTCATGAGAGCGGTCCTCTCAGGACGTACCCTGCCGTATGCTGACGAGACTGCAGGAGGCTTTATTAAGCGCAATATTCTGCTTTCGATCAGTTTCTATAATTATTCTAGCACGGAACAACGGCGGATGGTTATCATGAAAAGAAGCGGTTGTTAACTCGAATGGAAGGTAGAGGTGAAGATCAATGAAACGAAGACCAAGGACCAACGAGCTCAGTCCGCGGCCGTCCGGGCTGTTCATGAGAAGCGATGGCAAGGCCGGCAATGTGATGCATAAATTATTCAACGGCTCAAGCCCGGCCTCGCCTGCCTTTCCCCGGAACGGTAAGGTCGCGTGATCCTCTAGAATCCCTTGATTCACATGAAGACTGGCGCCATGATGAAGGACCCGCTGATCACAATCGGGAAGCCGGGCCCTGATCCGCAGCAGTTTCCGTGCAGCACTTTCTACTTGATCTCTTTCGTGATGGATCGTGCGAAGCGGGAGCACTGGTCTTTTCTCGTCCGGCGTCCCCGGTCTATTCCGGCTCCCTGCCCCTCATGGTTCCCGCGCAACAAGGCGGGATCGGTGTCCGACGTCACGATCTGGCTGGTGATTAGGCACGGCGCGGTGCAGGCGGATCATATGCATAAACTCAGGCCTACGAGGAACGTCCCGTTTCCGGCCGCCTTGACCCACCGCACCAACGCATCGTCATTGATGCCGAGGGAGTCTGCACGAAGTCTGATTATCTGGTTCGGCAGCATGGGCCGTGACGTCTTTGCGCAGATGCCGCATTTGCTCTTGTTCACAACAGTGGCATGTTCAACGGTATCATGAGCCAGAAGAATGGACAGGACCTCGTCGTGACATGCCTCTCGCCCCTCTTTCCGCCAGATGGCAACTGGTCGATCAAGGTCCATCCGGTTCTCGCACTCCGTGACCCATTGTTCGAGCTTGCTGACATCGAGCGGTTGCTGTAAGAGTGTAGATCCCAGCGCGGCAAGCGTCGCCATCCCCTCGCCGGAAAGCGATCCGGCAATGACCGCTTTATTGCTCGCTGACAGTTTACAGCCGCGCTGGTGCTGCGACAGGAGAAGGTCAATGCCGTTCATGGCTGGCAAGGCATGGCCTACGATAAAGAGATCGCCGCAGCTGTAGGGCCCCGGGCACTCCCCAACGTCTCCGTAGACAGGACAGATCGTGGATTCGCGGAAGACCACCGTCTCGTAGACCCTGGCGTCGAAGAACTGCTTCAATACGCTCCGAATATGCGGATCATAACTGACTATGATCACCCTCCGCTGTCTCACGGTGCACTCCGTTCATGCACAGGGAAACCGGGAATCGATCGGCATGTTCCTGTGCTTGACTTTGGCTTACCTGGTTCTGTGTTCCCCTTCCTGCCCCGATGGTCCTGCTCGCTATGGAACGAGCTTGATTTAAATATAGAAGGTTCCGGGCTATACGTCAAGCAGTAGTGTTTGGCAGGATATCGCAGCAATGGAAGCCGCGAATATCAACAGGCAACAGGCCATGAAAAAAGTTTTCTGTGCATGGTAATTGGTCATACCGCTGAGGAAGCGAAAATCTGTACACGCTTCCCGGCGCGGCTGATCGTTCCGGGATGGTACGCTACTTACTGGGTCAAGGCACTCAGCGACATCTCGGTGAACACCAAGGCCTTCGAAGGCTTCTGGATGAACCCTGCCTACCGCATACCGGACAATGAATGCGGCTGCATCCCGCCGGGCTCAAAGCCCGGCCGGACGGTCCCGATCAACCGCATGTCGACACGCTCCCTGATCGTCACGCCAGCCGAGGGAACAACCTTGAAGGCGAACCAACCGGTGAACATCACAGGCGTGGCCTTCTCGGGCGGCTACGGGATCAAGGACGTGATAGTGTCTACTGACGGCGGCAGGACGTGGACCCAGGCCGGCTTGGGCAAGGACCTCGGCAAGTATTCGTGGATCCAGTTCACACTGCCCTGGAAGCCGACAAAGGCCGGAACCTATACCCTCATGGCAAAGGCGACGAACGGCATAGGCGATTCGCAGCCCTTCGATGGCCTGTGGAACCCCGCGGGCTATCTCTGTAACAAGGTCCAACCTCTGACCGTGACGGTGAGATAGGAGGATGCCATGAAAAAGATCTTCACGCTGGTGATCATGCTGGAGCTTTCACTTGCCATCGCCGCAGGCCTTGCGCGCACCCTTCAGGCACAGCCAAAGGACACCGTAAAGTCCATCGAGCTCCCCGTCATGGCCTTCGATCTCGCAGACGGTCCGAACCGCGACAAAGCAGCCGGGTTCTGCGCCGTCTGCCACGGGGTCGAGTACATCCCCATGCAACCGAAGCTCTCCAAAGCGCAGTGGTCCGCGACGGTGATGAAGATGGTCAAGACCTTTGGCGCCCCTATTCCGCAGGAGGACGCGGATAGGATCATTGAGTATCTCTCCGATTCTTATGGAACGGGGAAGTGACCTTCCCTGGACCATCAACCATCAAAGGATGAGCACGGCAGTCTGTCAGGAGGGTCGGGGAACAAACCCCGACCCTCCAATTTTTTTCTGCAGTGACTTCCCACTGTTGCGCAGGAATGCGGTAACGAAGGCAACGCGCTGCAGACCGCAGCAAGCATGACCGCAGTGAGGCAGGCGCATAAGAGAGGCAGTGGATCGGCAAGAACCGATGCCTTTACCCGAACAGGCCTGGTTCTAGTGATAGGCTGACTTGTCGCCGATATCGTAAGCGAGGGGCTGGAAGACCTTGCGGAGCGTGAAGAGGACCAGCAGAGCCGCGATCAGGACCAGGCCGGAAGACGCACCCGTGCCCGAAAGAGCACCGACGGCAACCAGCAGCAGGGTGAACGGCATGAGCATGGCGAGGAGATAGCCCTCGAAGAGCTGGAAGCAGAACGCCTCCTTCGCGGTCACGAACCCCAGACACCCCGCAAGCGGCAGAAGGAGCAGCGGACCATACGAACCCTGTATGAAAGCGTCGGCAGGGGACCCCTTGCCGACGATAATAAGTGCGGCAAGACAGCCGAGGCTCAGGAAATACAGTCCCACCAGGTAGGTCTTGATCTTGCGGACATAGAGATGAATGAAGAACACGCTCATGCCGACAGAGACATAGATGCTGTAGCCAAGGATGTTTGCAGCAGCGGTGCGCAGCGAAGCAGTTGACAGGAAATATGCGAAGGCAGCCATGATGATCGCGGACAGCACTATACTCACCCGATAGAGCAGGACCGTTATCGTATCTTCCCTCGTAAGCGGCTGGAATGCCTGTCGTTCACCCATTGCTTACCTCTCCTCTGCTTTTTCAAATCCGGATTGATCCGCGCTAATCCGCGTCCAAAGGTACTCTTCTGCCCGCTCACTCTACGATCTGGCATTGAAGCTCCCTGCAGCAAGCTGCAGCGAATCTTCGATCCTCAAGGTAGTACTATCTATTCTAACCGCTCGCTAACCCCGCAGCAAGCTACGGGGAATGCGCTCACTCCTGGATTCATCCCTTCTTCTCTTTCTTCCAGAACGCCAGGTCGTTCATCATGAGCTTCAGAAGCTCGCGGGGCGTCATTTGTGAAGTCTCCTTGCACCTGCAGGCATCGCCCTTCCCTGCCCCTGCCTGAGCCTCTGCAGGTTTCTTCTCGTTCCCCTGGCCGCCTGCCTTATGAACAGCCTCTTGATGACGGATAACCATGTTCAATTCCTCTTTAATATATTACTCCTCCCTGAGATAAGAGGCAACGCCTCATGTGCCGGTTGTCAACCCCAAGCAGAAATGTCGCCTCATGTGCCGGTTCAGGTGCCGGTCGCCCGGATAGGTCCGCGTCAAACGCAGGAGGAAGACAAACATCAAGGCCGGCAGCCCCAGGGAAAGCATGTTCTGTGACGTCTATTCATCTGGACAACGACGAAACCCACCGATGTCGCCTGTTCTGCCGGTCTGAAGGGCATCCTGGCCGAAGGAGCAGGGATCGAAGTGAATCTGGACGGATACCATGGCAGCTGGTTCCTCGCCAAAAAGGTGGAGGTCGAAATCGAAGAGGCCGCGACTGAGGACTGACAGACTGAGGTCAACGGTCATACGATCTGTTTACGCATGGACATTCAGAATAGCATTCTACCCTTAGTGCTGCCTTTTGACGGACGATTTCGGGGAAATTGCTTCATCCGTTGCGTTCTGCCAGTGGCAATACGCCAGATACGCCCTCATTTGCCGGTAACCGGCATCGTTTTTCCTCACTTCCTGTCCGGTGGGCTCTTCTCGGACGTGCTCCCGTGAGCCGGAACAACGGCCTGAGGCTTCGCCGCCTGCTGGAGCTTTCCTTCCTTCGTGCTTTTCTCCGCAGGCCTGGCAACAGGGGCCGGCTCGGGAGCTGCCGGCTGTTCTTTTACGATCCGCATGATCTTCGGGTCGTCAATAAGGGGCGCGTACTTCGGGAGCGTGAATTCGATCACGTCCTTTTCGCTGACCAGAAGACTGATCTCGTCGACCTTCTTCGTGAACGTGGCCAGCAGTGCGCCGTCGGCTGTATTCACGGTCAGCAAAAGCGCATGCTCCTTTTTCTGTTTTGCCACAATGGTCCCTTTGACCACCGTTGCTTTCCCCATTGCCCATTGAGGGATGTAAGGCCGCACGTAGCCGGGCAGGAAGATCGTGCCCACGATACCCAGTATCAATCCTAAGATGAAAGGACTCATGCGGGACGGCTTGTTCATGGAGCGGCCTCCTGATAATTTTAGAAGGATTCCGTTGCAACCCCTCAGGGATCATCCTTCTTCTTGAGGAACAGCAGCTACCCGACAAAGATGATGGAGCTGAACGCGAAGAGATTGACTAGAGCAACAATCGCCAACCTGATCCAGAACGCTTCTTCCTTATCGGTCATGCTGCGAAAGACGTCCGCATAGCAAGCGATGTGTTTTTCATGGATAGCATAGCTGATAATGATAACGAAGAAGAGCGCGAGCACGCATAAAAAAACGTAAAAAAACGACGTAGGCCAGCAGTATATTCTTCCGTTGTTTGTTCATGGTCCTTGAGAACCGATGGTAGGACCTGGGTATCCTCCCCTTTTCGTCCCTCTTCAATCATCATGCGCGTGCTTCTTTTTTCCATCGTGCTCCGCATGCTTTTCCCGCTTCTTTCCCCCCTTGTGGCATTCATGGCACTTCTTTGGGTCCTTGGTACTGAAGGTCGTGGTGCCATTGTGGCAGGCGCCGCAGAACCCGCCCCGGTCGAGTGCGGCCATTGTGATCTTCGCCGTCCCGTGCTTCATGCTGAACAGACCGGGATGGCAGTCTTCGCACGTGTAGCCCTTCTCGGCGTGATCATCACCTTCGAACAGGACTTCCCCCTTGCCGCCTCCAGGCCAGACCAAGGTCTTGCCGGGCTCTACTGCCGAAGCATTCCCCGCCAAAATGACCAGTGTGAAGAGCGCAGCAGCATTAACAGTGCTCATTATCCACCCCATGCATGCACCTCCTGACCGCTCGCGTTTGAATATGTTCAACCCTACTTTGCAGTTGCTGAAAATAAGGTACAATTAAGTCATCAAACGGCGCAGTGCGAGATTGAGGCTTTTGCTACCGAAAAGGAGACCCATATGCTTTGGACCATTTTTGTGATCCTCGTGATCTTATGGCTTCTGGGCCTGGTCAGCGGCCATACCATAGGCGGATATATCCATATCCTCGCTGTCATTGCGATCGTTGTCGTGTTGATCAGGATCATCCAGGGCCGCAAACCGTTCTGACGGTCCAGGGACCCCGATGGTGCCGGACCGTTAATGCTGGTGCGTTCCCTGCGCTGTCTTCCGAGGACCCCGTGGTTCACATCTTTTTCCAGCCATCGCCGGAGCCCCTGGAGGATCCGGCCCTGCCAGCCTGTTGCCGAAATCACATGTATGCTTCGATAAGCTCAGCACGAACGGATTGCATTCTTATGAATCCTTCCCCTTCTTCCGGTACTTGTCCAGTGAAATGACCCGCTTCTGCTCATTCTCTCCCGCTTCCGGCTTTGGCGACGCAGTAGGTTCCTTGTCCACATCGCCCCGCAGGAACTGCACCCCCGCGCCCGGGGAGAACACGCCGATCAGGTCATCGTGATAGATATAGACGTCTTCCTTGCGCGTACCGAAGGCGAGCACGCAAGAAAGATTCCCCTCTTCGTCCCAGTCCAGCTTGTTATTGGTCTTGTCATTGAAAACCAGGATCAGCCCGTGTTTTTTCTCGTCCTCGGTGAATCCCCGTTTGCCGATCTGTGTCCGTTCCGAATTGTTCACGATGAGGTAAACGCTGCCAAAATCGTTCCAGAGGTCGTAGAACAGCTTTTGCAGATACGAGACCTGTTTTTTCATACCAATGCTGACCCTTGGTGAGGCTCCAATAGACTGCCTCATGAGATGAGAGTATAGGAAACTCTGTGTGAAGTCAATAGAACGGTATTACATAGAACGGTATCGCACGCTATCAGTGCGTAGTTAAAATGCAGATCGATTCGCGCAGCTCGTTGGTTCCGCTGTGTTGAGCATCCATGATGCACTTATTCGTTCCTGTCATATTCCGGCATTTACGCGCAGCGCCTCCCTTGGGTACGCGCTTATTTTTATATCGGTACGTGTTCGGACCAGGTACCGGCATGCGTCAGGAACGGTCGTCACAACCGAAGTGCCCGGGATTGGGAAAGCAAGATCAAAGACACGGTTCTCATAACCCTTGTGACATACCGCGCATCAGCGCAAGCCGGACCGCCGCAATAAAAAAAGGCAGCCCCCGAACTCGGGACTGCCTCGATAGCACGATCCAAACGGTCTATGCGCCGTGGCACTTCTTATATTTCTTGCCGCTCCCGCAAGGGCACGGGTCGTTCCTTCCCACCTTCTTGTCCGCATGCACGGGTTGGGGCGCCGCCATGGCGTCGCCCGCGCCCACGAAACTGAGCTGGGCCATCTGCCGCTTCTGCCGCCGCTCGATCTCCCGATCATCCTCCTTCGCCTGCTTGACCCGGAAGATGCTCTCCACCGTGGTCTCGACGATGCGGCCCTTCATCTCCTCGAACATATCGAACCCCTCTTTCTTGTATTCGATGAGGGGGTCCTTCTGGCCGTAGCCACGGAGGCCCACGCCTTCCTTGAGATGGTCCATGGCGAGGAGGTGGTCCTTCCACTGGTGGTCCACCGCCTGGAGCATGAACAGCTTCTCGAGCCGCCGCATCAGCTCGGGGCCGATCTCGGCCTCCTTGTCATTGTAGCTCTTCTCGAGCTCCTGCCAGATGGCGCCGCGGAACTCATCGCGAGACCGCGTCCCCTGCTCAAGGTCCCCGAGGCGGAAGGAGAACTTCGCAGCAAGCGCCTCCTTGAGGCCGACGAGGTCCCAGGTCTCGGGGTAGGCGTCCTCGGGGCAGTAAAAGCCGAAGAGCCCGTCAAAGAGCTGCTCGGCCAGCCCGAGCACGTCGTCCTTGAGGTTCTCGCCCGACAGGATCTGGCGGCGCTGCTCGTAGATGACTTTGCGCTGCTGGTTCATCACATCGTCGTACTCAAGCACGTGCTTCCGCATCTCAAAGTTATGGTCCTCAACGCGCTTCTGGGCGCTCTCGATGGAGCGGGACACCATGCGGTGCTCGATGGGGACGTCCTCCTCCATGCCGAGCCGCTCCATGAGCCCGGAGATCCGGTCGGAGCCGAAGATGCGCAGGAGGTCGTCCTCGAGCGCGAGGTAGAACCGCGACGAGCCCGGGTCGCCCTGGCGGCCCGACCGTCCGCGCAGCTGGTTGTCGATACGCCGCGACTCATGCCGCTCCGTGCCCAGGATGTGCAGCCCGCCGGCTGCGATCACCTTGTCCTTCTCCACGGCGCATTGCTCCCGGCACTGGGCTAGGGTCTTCTCCCACTCGTCGGGCGTGTATTCCTTGCCCTTGAGCATCTGGCGAGCAAGTCCCTCGGGGTTGCCGCCCAGCACAATGTCGGTTCCACGGCCCGCCATGTTCGTGGCGATGGTGACCGCTGCATGGCGGCCTGCCTGGGCCACGATCTCAGCCTCCATCTCATGGTACTTGGCGTTCAGCACCGTGTGCCTGATGTTCTTCTTCTTGAGCAGCGTGGACAGGAGCTCGGACTTGGCGATGGAGATCGTGCCCACGAGCACGGGCTGGCTCTGCTGGTGCTTCTCCTCGATCTCGCGGATCACGGCATTGAATTTGCCCTTCTCGTTCTTGTAGATGAAGTCGGCGTTGTCGATCCGTATCATCGGCCGGTGGGTCGGGATGACCACCACGTCGAGGTTGTAGATCTTCGAGAACTCGCCGGCCTCGGTCTCGGCCGTGCCGGTCATGCCGGCAAGCTTGTTGTAGAGCCGAAAGTAGTTCTGGAAAGTGATTGACGCGAGGGTCTGGTTCTCATTCTCGATCTTGACGTTTTCCTTGGCCTCGATGGCCTGGTGCAGGCCGTCGCTCCACCGGCGGCCCGGCATGAGCCGTCCGGTGAACTCGTCGACGATCATCACCTGGCCGTCCTTCACCACGTAGTCAACGTCGAGCTGGAACAGGGCGTGGGCCTTCAGGGCCTGGTGCACGTGGTGCACGAGGTCGACATTGGCCGGATCGTAAAGGTTGCCCGCGTTCAGCAGCTTCTCGACCCGGATATTGCCCTCCTCGGTGAGGGCCACAGTCTTGGTCTTCTCCTCGATGGTGTAATCGGAGTCCTTCTTGAGGCTCGGGATGATGCGGTTGATCTTGTAGTATTTATCGGTAGACTCTTCAGCAGGGCCGGAGATGATGAGCGGCGTCCGGGCCTCGTCGATCAGGATGGAGTCCACTTCGTCGACGATGGCGAAGTTCAGCTCGCGCTGGACATAGTCCGCCAGAGCGAACTTCATGTTGTCCCGGAGGTAATCGAAGCCGAACTCGTTGTTCGTGCCGTAGGTCACATCGCTGTTGTATGACGCCTGCCGCTCCTCGTCGTCGAGCCCGTGGACGATGATGCCGACCGTCAGACCCAGGAACTGGTAGATGGGGCCCATCCACTGTGCGTCGCGCCGGGCAAGGTAGTCGTTCACGGTCACCACGTGCACGCCCCTGCCTGTGAGGCTGTTCAGATAGACCGGGAGCGTGGCGACCAGGGTCTTGCCTTCGCCGGTCCGCATCTCGGCAATCTTCCCCTCGTGCAGCACGATGCCGCCGATGAGCTGCACGTCGAAGTGACGCATGCCGAGAGTGCGCTTCGAGGTCTCGCGCACTACGGCGAATGCCTCGGGCAGCAGCTCGTCGAGAATTTCTTTCTCAGCGGCCTTGAGCTCGGCGGGGTCCGTGATGCCTTCAGTGTGCTCAGCGATGGCGCGTTTGAACTCCTCCGTCTTGGCGCGGAGCTCCGCGTCGGTGAGTTTCGAGATAGACTCTTCGAACGCGTTGATCGCATCAACGCGGGACTGGATGCGCTTTAAATCGCGCTCGTTCTTCGTGCCGAACACCTTCTTGAGGATCGTTCCTATCATGAGACTCCCATCTCCGCCATCGTGATCATTCGTGAAGTATCCGCCATGATAATCACTTTCCCTTGTAAATTCAAGGGAAATATGCCTTAACCGATTCAAGAGCGTCGCCCATCATCGACGGAGACCACGCCCTTCCCCGCAGTGGGCATTCTATTTATTCCTTGACAGGGGCTGCGTTTACGTTAAAATGTACGCATGAAAGCACTTCTTACGGACAAGTCCATCTTTGAGATGCAGGCGGAGATCTGCAAGACCCTCACCAATCCGAAGCGCATCGAGATCCTGAACGCCTTAAAGACAGACGAACGGACCGTGACGGACCTGGTGAACATCCTAGGCGCCTCAAAGGCGAACGTCTCGCAGCACCTTGCGGTGATGCGTCACAAGGGCATCCTGACAACGAGGCGGGAAGGTGTGAACATCTTCTATCGCGTGGCCAATCCCAAGGTCATCGAGGCCTGTGCGCTCATGAAGGAAGTGCTGTTCGAGCAGCACGCGGCGAAGAGAAAGGCTGTTTCCGGCGCCTGACTATCGGCCATTTTTTTTAACCCTATAGTTG
>JAAXXJ010000296.1 GCA_013334545.1 Nitrospirota bacterium
CTGCTCGGCTCGGGCGTCTGGGGCTTCCAGGCTGGCCATCTGATGGTCATCGGGTTCTTCATGGCCAGCCTGGTATGCTACATCCTGGCGGCATTCCTCATGCGCTGCTCAAAGTGCCGGATGCCCATCCTGCTCAGGCCGCGGAAGTTCCTGGGCATGGAGCTGTTCACCTGGTCGATCCTTACACCGATGCATTGCCGGCACTGCGGAGAGCCGCTGAGGTAAGGGGAAGAGGTTGAGGGTTCAACGTTCAAATCTCAGGATACAAGTTCAACCGAACATATGAAAGAGCCAGAAGCTCACATAGTCCCGCACAAGACCTTCCTTTTGGTCTGGCTCGCGCTGCTCGCGCTCACGGCTATCACCGTCACGGTAGCAGAGCTTCACCTCGGCAGGTTCAGTATGCTTACGGCGCTGGCTATCGCGTCGCTCAAGGCCGGTTTGGTGCTCTGGTTCTTCATGCACCTCAAGTACGAATCCCGGCTTTTCAAGTGGCTGCTGCTGGCGCCGATCGTTACCCTCGCAGTCATCATCGGGCTCACGTTCTTCGATATATGGTACCGGTAAAAGCTTATTCAAGGTTCAAGGCTTAACGTTCAATTTTAAATATTGAACCTTGTACATAAACATTTCATGAGGATCCTATGGTACACGGCTGGGCCAATCTTTCGAGCTCCGTAGACAGCGTCTTCCTGTTCATCATGACGATATCAGTCATTTTGCTGGCCGGCACCACCGGCGTGATGCTGTACTTCGTCGTGCGCTACAGCCGGCGCCGGAACCCCAGACCAGAGAACATCGAAGGGAACCTGCCGCTCGAGATCATCTGGACGGCCATTCCCCTGGTCCTGGTACTGGCGATATTCTGGGTCGGCTGGAAGGGCTTTGTATTCAAGCGCACGGTGCCGAAGAACGCTATGATCGTGAAGGTGACGGCGCGCATGTGGTCCTGGGGCTTTGAATACGGGAACGGCGCTCACACCGACGTCCTCAAGCTCCCTCAGGGCAGGCCGGTGAAGCTTACCATCAATTCGCTCGACGTCCTGCACAGCCTCTTCATCCCTGCCTTCCGTGTGAAGGAGGACGCCGTGCCCGGCCGGGAGACCTATCTCTGGTTCCAGCCGGATCGGGAAGGGACCTACGACATCTTCTGCACCGAGTACTGCGGCATGGGCCATTCGCAGATGATCACGAAGGTCGAGGTCATGCCGGTGGCGGCCTTCGACAGCTGGTACCGCGAGGCAGGGAAAACCGCCGGTGCGGCAGCAAAGGGGCCGCCCCCTGCCCCGAGCGGCTCCCGCATCGTACAGGAGAAGGGATGTCTGGGATGCCACAGTATCGACGGCTCTCCCAAGATCGGTCCGACCTTCAAAGGGCTCTTCGGGAAAAGAGAGACCGTGATCCGCGAGGGCAAGGAGATTGAGGCCGTGGCGGACGAAGCGTTCATCCATCACAAGCTCCTGGCGCCGGAAGATGCCCGCATCAAGGGCTTTCCACCCATCATGCCGTCGCAGAAGGGCATCCTCACGGACGCCGAGATCGGTGCGATCATCGAGTATCTGAAAACCCTGAAGTGACGCAAACTACATCAAACCATTCTTGCCGCAAAGGTCGCAGGGAGCGCGGAGAAAACGCGCTAGAACGTGTGCTCCTCTCGGCAACCTCGGTGGTCTCTGTGGCGCAAGGAATATCATGCTGCTGCCCAGTTGGCTAAGATCATGACGATCCTCTCCGCTTATCGAACGCTCTTCCGGTTGCCTGTCGCGCTCTTCGCCGCCTGCTCGGCGGTCACCGGACACATCGTCGCGTCACCTGTCGTGACAGCCGACATGCCCTTCACCGCCGTTGGGGTCTTCCTTCTTGCCTGCGGTGCGTCGGCGCTGAACCAGGTGCAGGAACGGGACATTGATGCATTGATGGAGCGCACGCACCGCCGTCCCCTTCCCGCAGGGCTGA
This sequence comes from Nitrospirota bacterium, assembly GCA_013334545.1. Taxonomy (GTDB): domain Bacteria; phylum Nitrospirota; class UBA9217; order UBA9217; family UBA9217; genus JAAXXJ01. The sequence continues at coordinate 1,957 of JAAXXJ010000296.1, forward strand.
TGAGTCGGCGGCAGGCGATCATTGGGTCCTTCACGACTATGGTCGTCGGCCTGTTTCTCCTTGGCCGCTCCGGGCGGCTACCCTTCCTCATCGGTGTTCTTGCCGTTCTCTGGTACAATGGCCTTTACACCTGGCTCAAGCGGAGGACCGCTTTTGCCGCAGTCTACGGCGCTCCGGTCGGCATGGCAGCTCCCGCCATCGGCTGGGCAGCAGGTGGCGGCAGCATCACTGACCCCCGTCTTGCCGTTGTCGCCATGTTGTTCTTCCTCTGGCAGGTCCCCCATTTCTGGCTGCTCCTGCTCCGGTCCGGGGACGATTACGAGCGTGCCGGTCTGCCCTCGCTCACGAAGGTCTTCCCGCGCGAGATCCTGTCCGGCATCACCGTGCTCTGGCTCATTGCAGCTGCCGCGGCGAGCATGCTCCTGCCGCTCTTCGGCATGGTGCGAACGCCTCTGCTCTATGGCCTGCTCGTTCTGTCCGTCCTGCTGTTGTCAGCCGGGACCAGCTTGCTGCTGATGAAGCCATCCTTTCCCAGAGCGGCCTTTCCGCTGATCAACCTGTTCCTTGCGGCGCTCATGGTCATCATATCTGCTGATGCTCTTCTTGTCAGGTGAACGGCCTCATGACGCATCCCGACCCCGCCGGAACGGCACGCCGCCTGAAGCAGCTCCTTATCGAAAGTTCGCCGCTCATCGAGGAATACACACGGAAGGTCTGTCCGACCTGCACCGATGTCTGCTGCAAACAGCGCCATGGCCTTTTCACGATGGCTGACCGCGCATATCTGGCTGCACTGGGTGAGGAGGTCCCGTCCCATGACCCATCCCGGCCATTGGACGGGTCCTGCCAGTTCCTGGGAGCGTCGGGATGCGGGAAGCCCCGGTGGCAGCGGGCGTGGAAATGCACGTGGTACTTCTGCGAGCCCATCCTCCGGGCGCTTGATGAGGGGCCGCAGAAGAAAGCGCGACGGCTCTCGGCCACTCTTGAGGAGATGGGCAGTTTGTACGGAACGATGAGGGGAGAATGATATGGAGAGTCGGATGAACAAGGAAGTAATGAAGTTCAACAGCCTCTGGGGAGGGTTCCGCGCCTCCCGGGTCATCCTCACGGCGAACAACCTTCGGGTCTTCGAAAACATCGGAAAGGGCCGTACCGCTGATGATCTGGCCAGTGTCCTCCAGACCGACCCCCGAGCAACGGAGATCCTGCTCGATGCGGTCGCCTCCTTGGGACTGCTCAGAAAGTCACGCGGGACCTACCGGCTCGCTCCCCCCGCAAAGCGATTCCTCCTCCCGGACAGCCCTTGGTACCAGGGCGACATGCTCCGCCATGCCGACACGCTCTGGAAGAACTGGTCCGGCCTCGACGAGGTGGTCAGGACGGGTAGGCCGAACCGCGCCGGAACCAGGGACCATGATGTGTTCATCAAAGCCATGCACAACAATGCCATGATGCGGGCCAGGGACGTCATCAGGGCGCTCGATCTGCGCGGAGTGAAAAAAGCTCTGGACTTGGGCGGCGGGCCAGGCACCTACGGCATCGAACTGGCGAAGAAAGGCATCTCCATCACCCTATTCGACCTTCCCAACACCCTCGAGGTCGCCAAGGACCTGATCCGACGCTCCGGTGCGACGGGCATTGCGTTCCGTGGTGGAGATTTCCATATTGACGATATCGGCAGCGGCTACGACCTGGCGCTTCTGAGCCTTGTGCTTCACTCCCACAACCGAATCGAGAACCTTGCACTGCTCAACAAGGTGTTCAATTCGCTTTCATCGGGAGGGCAGATCGCGATCCACGAGTTCAAACTGAACGAGGACCATGCCTCGCCGGTGCCCGGCGCGCTGTTCTCCGTGAACATGCTCGTGAATACGGAAGAAGGGCGCAGCTATACGCCGCGAGAGATGAAGGACTGGCTCAAGAGGGCCGGATGCGGGAAGACCGCACTCAAGGACCTTGGCGATACCGTGGTGGTCACGGGAAGGAAGAGGTAAGATGTCAGAGGAGATCACGGACCTCTGCCTCGTCTGCAAACTCCCTCTCAAGGACTGCATCTGCTGCCCCGAGTGAGGGCACGTG
>JAAXXJ010000297.1 GCA_013334545.1 Nitrospirota bacterium
AGATATACGGCGCCCAGCGGAAGGCTCTCCATGGACGCGATACCTCCCTGGCGGGTCATGATGAGCTCTGTGCTTCCGCCGCCGATGTCGATAACCAGGGCCGACGCAAGGGGGTCCGCACCGGCGCTGCTGCCTCGTGAAAGGGCGCGACGGACACCCGTAACCGTAAGCCGCGCCTCCTCCTCGCCGTTTATGACCGTAATGCTGATCCCGGTGCGCTGCTTTGCTCCTGCGATGAACTCCGCGGCGTTCACGGCATTCCGGAGCGCGCTCGTCCCAACGGCTGCCGTGCGATCGACGGAATGGCGAGCGATGATCGCGGCAAATTCCTCGAGCGCTTTGAGGGTCCGCTCCTTTGCGTCAGGAGCGAGCGCTCCGGTGCGGTCGAGGCCCTGTCCGAGACGGGTGATGGTCCTGCCTGAATACAGTTCCTGGTGTGAGGTGCCGCTGGTCTTTGTCACCAGCAGTCGGATGGTGTTCGTGCCGATATCGATCCCGGCCAGGATCATGAAAGGAGGTGTTCCCGGAGCTTGGTGCTGTATGCTTTGACGCGCATCGCCAACAAACGGGCGATGGAGAGGGTGACCTTTGCCGCGACCCGCGGGTCGAGGTCCAAAAGCGCGAGGAAATCCTTCCGGCTGAGCATGATGACCTCAGCGGCGGTCTCGGACCGCGCGGTGACGGCACGGCTCGATTCCTGGATCAGGGCGGTCTCCCCGAAGAAGTCGCCGGGGCCGAGCTGCAGCAGGCCGACCTCCTCGCCTTCACCTGCCATGAGCGATATCCTGATCTCTCCGCTCTTGATGATATACAAGGCCTCGCCCGGCATCTTTTCACTGAAAATGGTCGTGTTGGCGCTCACCTTGCGTTCCACGAACAGGCCCGAGAGAAGCTCGAAGTCTTCGTGGGTGCAGCCTTTAAAGAGCAGGTTCTTTTTTAGCAGGTCTATGGTTTCCATGGAAGTCCCGGAGGACAAATAAAATATGGGCAATTATAGGCAGATGGGAATACCTTGTCAAGAAACAATCGGGTAACCTCAGTCAAGCTCAGGAACGGCCATGATGGTCCTCCTCCCGGTGAGAACCACCGTGCCCTGAGCGGCCCCCTTCGGCTTCTTCACCAGCGCCGCCCGGGTGTACGCTACGGGGACCTTGGCGGAGCTTTTCCCCTTGCTGTAGTAGGCAGCTAGGGAAGCCGCTTTTCTGATGATCCCCTCAGGGATGTCACGCACGCCGGGGTTCCTCACGACCACATGGGAGCCCGGTATGCCTTCGGCGTGAAGCCACAGATCGTCAGGACGGGCAAGCCTCATGGTGATATAATCATTTCCTGCAGCGCTCTTCCCCACCAGAATGTGCCATCCTTCATGTTCGATTGTCCGGAAGGGCGGTGAAGCCGCGGCGCGCTTTCCTGCGGACTTCCCTGCAGCGTCCCGGACATACCCGCGCTTCGCCAGCAGGGACCGGACCGCGAGCAGCCCCTCCCGGTCGTCAACAGCCTCCAGGTCCTCGCGCACAGTCCTGAGGAACGCGATCTCATCGCGCGCCTCTACGAGCCGCTCCCGCATCATCGCAAGGCCGGCCTTGGCCTTCTTGTAGCGCTGGAAATACCGGTTGGCGTTCTCCGCGGGTGTACGCGCCGGGTCAAGGGGAATGGACACCAGCGCGCCATCATAGCCGGGAAGTTCTGTGCGTTCCTGCCCTTTCGTTATCCGGTGCTTGTTCGCGAGCAGCAGATCGCCGGCCAGGCGGTATTCGTCTCCCCGCTCCGCTCCGGCGACATCTCCGGAAACCGCCTCCTGTCTGCGCTCGGCACGGGCCGTTGCTTTATTTATCGCCGAAACGAGCTGTTGCCTGAGCGAGGAAGCCTCTCTTTCGGCAATGGTCCGTTCGTACCATTCTTCCACGGCCCTGTTGACCGGCGCAATCCCATCGTACCCTTCCAGGGGGGCGACCGTGACGCAGCCGCGCGTTGCCGTTGCCGTACTCGGCCGTTTCTCAGGAGGAAGATAGGTCAGACCGGGAAGGAGCGGCCTCCTGATCCTGTCTTCCGGCGATACAGGACGAAGGACCGATAGGATCGTGCGCGAAGCATCGGTCAGGAGGAGGTTCGTGACCGAGCCGGTCAGCTCGAAGATGAGGAGAGAAAGACCATGAGGGCCTGTGAACTGGAGCTCAACGACACGGTCCCGGTCCAGAATATGGATGCCTTGGACGCGGCTGCCGGTAAGATGTTTTCTGAGAGAGAGAAAGAACCCGGCAGGGCTGCCCGTGCCTGCAGGCTTACGGGAGATCAGGTGCATGCGGGGAAGCGAACGGTCCGGAGAGAGCAGCAGGTAATAGGGCTTCTTTGCCTGATGGAGGACGAGAAGAAGGCTGTTGTCGGAGCCTTGGACCACCTTGTCCACCTTCGCGCCGGGAAGGACGTCGGCAAGCTCATCCGCGACCTGTGAGAGGAGTTGATAGTCCAAGGATTTTCCTTGATCTCTGCCGATCCGTCCTGGGAACGCCCGTGCTCCTGCCTAGTGACCTTATTTCTTAAGGTAATCCCAGCACCTTATGCACCTGGGGCAGCACGCGTACATCATCGAGCAGTGCAAGTGCATGATGCTGGAACCGCAGCACATCCTTCGGATCTGGGGCGAAGGTCCCGCCGGCAGGCTGGATGACGAAGGTTAGACGCCGGTCATGCTGTGCGATCAATTGGGCAGCGGTATCAACATCATCGTCCGACGTCGTCCGCGTGACCACGGCTTTCACGAAGAGCATGGGGCCCCCGGCCGCTGACAGGAACGTCCCGTGTTCTTCCCAGCGTGGACGTTCACGAGTAGAGGAAGGGAGTTTGATGTCCATGCTGACGACATCAACCAGGCCGGCAAGGTGGCGCATGTTCTCATGATGGATGCCGCTGGTCTCAAGATAGATAATGAACCGTGCATGTACAGAGGGCAGCCATTCTTTCAGGAACACCTCATGCAGGAGCGGTTCGCCGCCGGTCAGGCTCACGACGGGCCGCGACGGACCCGGAAGGACAAGCCTTGAGCAAAGGCTGGTAAGCACTGCAGGAGCGATCGGATTCGGCACCGGCTCCCGGTCGAACGACGCGGCCGAGACCTGCGCCCGGCAGGGCTGCTGCTGCCCCTCTCCGGCATGCACCTTGACCGGTTCCGGCGTGTCGCAGTATGAACAGCGGAGGTCGCAGCCCATGAACCGGACAAAGATGTGCCGCTGGCCCGCCCACGGCCCTTCTCCCTGCACGGATGCGAAGATCTCGTCGATCATGCCTGCTGTCATGGCGCCATGATACAGGACAACAAGTGTAAATTCAAGGTATGATGCCAAGACCGGAGAGAGCTACAATGCGTTTCCGCATACAACTTTCGTACGAAATTGTCTGGCCGATCTCGGGGCGTTCCACAACCGGACAGTCGCACAGTAAAACAATGATGCTCCAAAATATTCTGGTATTTTTATCTTGACTTTAGCGACCTAATCGGGTATTAGTATTACTACAATAAATCGCAGGAGGTTTGATGAGTTACCGGATCACTGTTCATTCGTTGCTGCTGAGTGCAGCTATCATCCTCCCCTTAGCGCACTCCCCTGCCTTCGCGGAAACAGCGGCCCAGGCTGCCGAGCAGGTCATTCCCCACGAACTGAAGCCACCCCAGCAGGACATTGCCCAGATCGACGAGAACCTCGACGGCTATTTCGAGGAAAAGCCCTACCAGATCCCGATGGTACTCAACGAAAGCGTTGAGAACCATCTGGAATATTTCAAGACCCGTGGCCGCGACGTGTTCCAGAAATGGCTCGACCGGTCAGCCCGCTATATCCCCGTCATGAAGGATATCTTCCGCGAGAAAAACCTTCCTGAAGACCTCGTCTATGTTGCCATGATCGAGAGCGGCTTCAATCCCTATGCGGTCTCCTGGGCGCGTGCGGTCGGCCCCTGGCAGTTCATGCCCGCGACCGGCAAGCTTTACGGTCTGAAGGTCGACTGGTGGGTCGATGAACGGAA
>JAAXXJ010000036.1 GCA_013334545.1 Nitrospirota bacterium
ATCTTCCGGACGCGCTCATAGGCCTTGTGGATCTCCTGGGCCGACGCCCGGTAGCTCACCTCCAGGAGCTCGTAGTAGTTCATGTCCTCGATCTTCTTGAGCATGACGCACTCCTCACGGTCCAGCTTACAAGCGAACAAGCTGACAAGACTACCTGCTGGCAAGCTAACCAGCTGACAAGCGGGCAGGCTAACAAGTGAACGGACAAGCGGGCAAGCGAGCAGACCGGCAAACCTGCCGGCTGATTCAATACAGCATGCTGAGCGTCAACTGCTCCTTTCGGAGCAGGTTATGCACGATCCGTTCGATGCACCGCGACGGCCGCGAGTAGGGGTATTCGATGACGAGGGGCCGCTTGCTGCGTACGGATTGCCAGACGCAATCGTCATACTCAACGTAGCCCAGATATTCCAGGTTGATCCCGAAATATTTCTGGCATGCGCTCTTCATGGAGAACCCGATCTGGACGTCGTTCTTGGTCCTCACCTGGTTCACCACCAGCTTGGGCCGGAACTTGAGGACCTCCATCTCCAGGATCTCGCCGACCTCCTGCTCCATCCCCTTGACGCGCTCGATGAGGTCGTAGGGTGTACGGATGCCCATGGTGTTCTTCTGGTCCATGGCCGCGTCGATGAGGTCCTTGATGTTCTGGTTGGCCACGACCTTCTTGAACCGGCGATAGAAAGCGCTCTTGATGAACCGGTAGGCGTTCTCGATGGCCGTGGGTTCGGGCAGGACGACGAGAATGCCGTGGTCGGAGAAGAGGAAGAAGTCCAGGATGTTGAACGAGGTGCCGGCGCCGAGGTCCAGCAGGATGTAGTCCGCGTCCAGGGTCTCGAGGTGCCGGAGGAGCCGAGTCTTCTGCGCGAAGTTGGGATTGGCAGCGTCGAGGAAGTCCTGGGCGCCGCTGATAAGGTTCAGGTTGGGGATGGCGGTCTTGATGATGACGTCGTTGATGTTCTCGACGCGCCGGTTCAGGAAATCCGACAGTGTCATCTCCGGCACGCCGATGCCGAGGGTGGTATGGAGGTTGGCGCCGCCCAGATCCGCGTCCACGAGCAGGATCTTCTTCTTCATGCGGGCGAGGGTGATGCCGATGTTGCCGGTGATCAGGCTCTTGCCGATCCCGCCCTTTCCGCCGCCGATGGCCCAGATCTCCTTTTTCCACAGGGCTTCCTGGAGTTCTATCATCCTTTCGATCATCCTTGCCTCGATGCTTCCGATGTGACCGTTTCTTCCGGCGCGCCGTCTTCTGCGGGCGCAGCTGCGTCAAGCTCCTTCGCCGCCTCGTCCCGCAGCGGTTCGCCGCCGCCTTCCCGTTCGGGGAGGGCTTCCACCATGGCGTCCTCTCCCGCATCGAGCTCCTGGAACTCCCTGAGCGTGGGCAGGGAGGAGAGGTCCTTCAGTCCGAAGTATTGCAGGAACTCGACGGAGGTCCCGTAGAGGATGGGTTTTCCGGGGACGTCCTTTTTCCCGACGATCTTCACGAGCCGGCGCTCCATGAGATTGCGCACGATGCCGCCGATGTTCACGCCGCGGATGGCCTCGATCTCCGGACGGGTGACGGGCTGCTTGTAAGCGATGATGGCCAGGGTCTCGAGGGCGGGCCGCGAGAGCCGCGTGGTGACCTTGACGGTCTTGAACTTCCTCACCCAGACCGCCTGCTCGGGGCGCGTGGCGAGCTGGTATCCGTTCGCCACTTCGGCCACCATGACGCCGCTATCGCGTCCGTCGAAGTCCGCCTTCAGCGCCTGGAGCTGTGCCTCGATCTGCTCCTTCGTCGCCTCCTCGAAGATGCCTTTGAGCCGTTCCACGGAAAGGGGGCCCCCGCCAATGAACAGGAGCGCCTCGATGGCTGTTTTCAATTGCTGATCTTCCAAGTCAGAACCTCACAATGCAAAAAAATAAGTAAACTGCCGTGATCAAATTATTGCCGTTTCTCCCCGTCCCCGGCCGCCGGTTCCTACATTTCCGCCGGATCGCCGAGCCTGCCCAGCGCCACCTTGGCGTTCATTTTCACGTCCAGGTCCGGGCTTTCCAGGTGCTTCCGTATTTTCGGGATGGCGTCCCGCACCGCGTCCGGCGTCGAACTCCCGATGTTCCCCAGGGCGGCGATGGCGTTCTTCACGGCATTGGGGTGGCCGCTGTCCAGGTACGTGATGAGGCGCGGCACCAGGTCCGCCACCTCGTTCGGGTAATGCAGGCCGATGGCGCCCAGAGCAAAGAGCACGCCGCCGCAGGACGCTTCCTTCGAGAACTCCAGCACCTCCACGAGTTTGGGAAGGATGCCGCGGATCATCTGCGGCTCGATGATGCCGAGCTTTCCGAGGGCGTGGGCCGCAGCCTCACGCTCGTCGTCGTCGCCCGATTCGAGCATGGCGACCAGCCGGGGCGCGAGGTCCTTTACCAGGCCGATGAAGGAAAAGCCGATGTTCCCCAGGGCGTAGGCCGCCTCCTGCCGCACGAGGCTCACTTCATGGTCCAGCAGAATCCTGAGCTTCGGCACGGCACGCGACGACGCGTCCTCGTAGCGGTAGGCGAGGTTGCCGACGGCGTTCGCTGCGTCGATCTTCACAAATGGATCGGCCTCGTCCATGAGGGCGATGAGCTTGTCGATGAAGGGCCGGGTGTCCTGGGGATAATCGAAGCCAACGCGCGAGAGGACGTTCAACACGCCGGTGCGCACGTCGCCGTCCTTCTCGCCGAGGAGTTCAACGAGCTGCCCGACAAGGGACCGGTCAGCGTAGACCGCGGTCTCCATCTCGCCGAACTTCTTCTGACGGGCAAGAGCCTTGATGTCCATAGTTGCAATCTCAGATCCAGACAACATGTTCGAAAAAGGCTGGAACCGCCAAGGCGCGAAGGACGCGAAGGTAAATCCCTGCATGGTCTTACGGTTTTTGCATTCCTCGCGACCTTAGCGCCTTCGCGGTGAGGTTTTGTCTTGACCGTCGCACTGTTTACGCGAACAGGTTGCCTGAAACAGGTGTTGTCTCGTCCGTCACTGCCTTCATGAGCCGGATGGCCCCGAACTGCTCCACCTGGACCGCCCGTACGATCCGGTTCTTCATGAGCTCCAGGAGCGCCATGAAGGTGGCGATGATGTGCGCCTTCGTGGTGCTGCCGTCGAAGAGGTCCGCGAAGAGCATGCTGTCCACCGATTCGAGCCGGGCGAGGATGGTGGCGATCTTGTCGGTGATGGAGACGGCCTCGGCCGTGATCTCGATGCCCGCGTCCGGGGCCCGGTTCAGGACGTCCTTGAGCGCGGCCAGCAGGTCGAAGAGGTGGAAGTCGAACAGCAGCGGCTGGTCATCGGGCGGGAGCTCGGGCGTGACCTCGGTCTCGCGGGTGTAGACCTTGGACCATGCGTTCTCGCGCTGCTCGAGCGTGGCCGCCGCGTCCTTGAAGCGCTTGTATTCCAGCAGGCGCCGGATGAGCTCGGCGCGCGGGTCCGCACCCAGGTCGTCGTCCTCCGGGTTCTCGGGTGGCGGCAGGAGCATCTTGGACTTGATGTGCGTCAACGTCGAGGCCATGACGAGGAAATCGCCGGCGATCTCCATGTCGAGGCTCTGCATGAGCTCCAGGTATTCGAGGTACTGCTGGGTGATGGGGGCGATGGGGATGTCGTAGATGTCCAGTTCGTGCTTCTTGATGAGGTGGAGAAGAAGGTCCATGGGACCTTCGAAGATCTCGAGTTTGACGTGATAGGACATGGGTTCCTTCCCCCGGGCAGAACCGGGGTGCTGCAGGCAATAGGATATCGAAAATTAGCTTCATTTCCCTGAAAAGTCAAGAGAAAACGTGTCAGCGGCAGATTGGGGATGCGGGTTCGCGTTTATTTGTCCTTGATGTTCATTCTGCGGTCCGAAATCCGAAATTCGCAATGTTTTACTCTGGTATAATGATACTGGAAGGAGCGGCGTTCATGGTCCGGCAGAACAACGGATATTCCGAAAAAGAACTGTTGCGCATGGTCCGGAAATGGGTCCCCCGCGACCGGGTGCCCAAACGGTTATACGTCAAGGACACTGCGGATTTTTTCCGCGTCGACTATGACGACGTCGTCGTGTTGGGCGGCGTGCCGTATTTCGTCCGGAACAACGAGCGCGAGGGCCGGTTCGGCCTCGAGGATGAGCCAAAATTCTGGGTCAAGAGGTCGGTCAATCTCCTGACCGGAGACCTGAAGGTCCTGAAGTGGGTCTTCAAGGAACGTTTTGAGGCCCGCATCGGGAGCCTGGTGTTCGAATGCGTGCGGAGCCCGCAGAAGGAGGCGCGGATCCTGGAACTGGTGCGCGGCAGGAAGGACTTCATGCAGGGCACGACGGAGCAGGACTCCGCCGGGCACCCCCTCCGCATCCTAGACTACATCCGGGGCCGGACGCTCTCCCAGATCGCGCCTGGCCTCGGGGCGGGCCATGAGGACTATTTCTACAATCACTTCCCCCTTGTGCTCGACGAGTATATCGGCATCGTCGAAGCCATCCGCTTCCTGCACCAGAACGGCGAGAAGCACGGCGACATCCGGCGCGACCACTTGATCAAGGACGATACCACGGGCGGGTACCGGTGGATCGACTATGACTTCAACTATCGCCACGGCGAGAGCCGGTTCGCCTACGACCTCTTCGGCCTTGGGAACATCCTCGTCTTCATCACCGGCAGGGGCGACGTGACAACGAACCGCCTTCTCCGGGACGCGCCGGACATGCTGGACCGGCTGACTGACGAGGACGTGAACATTGTGTTCCATAACCGCGTTGCCAATCTCAAGAAGATCTATCCCTACATCCCGGAGGGACTGAACCGGGTGCTCATGCATTTTTCCGCCGGCGCACAAGTGTATTACGAGACGACGGAAGAGCTGCTCGCGGACCTCGGCGAGGCGCGGGAGGGGTTGGAGCGGCCGTAACAGCAGACACGGGACGGGCAGACGCAGTGGCGCGGGGGCCAGGGGACAAAGGGACAGGATGACATCGGACGCGGAGACGGGTGATCACATAAGGAGCGAAGCCATGAATACGAAGAACAGCAGCCAGCCAAAGGACAGGCATTTTCTCATCGCGGTGGACGAATCCGAGAGCTCGAAGCGGGCCGTGCTGTACGTGGCGGATATCGTTGGCGGGTTCCCGGGTTTCGCCGTGACGCTGCTTTCCATCATTCCGGAGCCCGAGGCGGACTTCTACGATTCCGAGGAGGAGCATGTCACCTGGACCAAGGAGAAGCTCGAAGCGGCGAACCGCATGCTCGAGAACTACCGCCAGGTCCTGATCCATGCGGGTTTCCCGCCGGAGAAGGTGCGCATCCGGTCCTGTGTGGGCGAGGAAAAGTCTTTCGCCGAAGCCATCCTCGATACGCGGTGCGATCTTTCGTGCTGTACGGTCGTCGTGGGCCGCCACCATAAATCCAAGGCCGAGGAGTTCCTTTTCGGCAGTACCTCGACCAGGCTCATCCGTGAAGCCGAGAACTGCGCGGTGTGGGTGGTGGAATGAACAATCGTTCAATGTTCAAGGTTGAAAGTTTAAGAATGCTTGGTTTCGTGGTCCGTTGAGCTTTGCACGTTGAACCTTGAACCACGCCGTACTCCCCTAAAGCCACAGCTTTACGTTCTCGCAAGTTCTACTCTCCGTTTGACAAGGCCGCACCCTTCGTCTTATCATTTCCCATAACAAGCATGTTGGCGTACAGTTCGCGGTAGAAGGAAGAGCCTTTACCGCCAAAGCGCCAAGGACGCGAAGGAAGTCATACGTCCATTGCTGTAAGGCTGTAAGAATGAGACAACACTTCGTGCTCTTCGCGCCTTCACGGTTCAAACATATCTTGTCTTGCTCCGATCTGTCGCGGCTTCGGAGGGTTTTATGGAGGATGGCACGATGATGGAGGACAGGTCCTGCGATCGAGCGGTCGTGGCCACGCTGATCGTCCCATCCGTGCTCATCCCCGGGCAGGCGTCCGCCGCTCAGGTGGGCTGCTTCATCACGGCCATGTTCCTGGGTATCATGTTCCTCGTGGGCCTGGGCATCACTGCATTCGCAAAGCACCTCCTCGCGAAATACGTATGGAAGGTCCCGAAGACGCCGTGGCTCAGGTTCTTCGGGATCACGTGGCTGGAGCTGTTGCTCGGCATCCTGGTCTTCGCTCTCGTCAGGACCAGTTTCTGGCTCACGGTGCTGATCTACCTTCCCTTCGCCTCGCTCGTGAACCGGGCTCTCCTCGCCAGGCTCCGCGGCCCTGTTGAATCACCGGCGACGTTGCTTCAGCGGTACGGAGTCTTCCTGCTCCTGCCCGCTGCACTTCCGCTGTCCATCCAGGTATCCGGCGTTCTCTGGAGCGCTATCACGAACCTGATCACCTTCTCCGACCTGCATATGTAAAAGGTATCGATACAATCAACCGCTCTTTTTGGAATCCAGGAGCGAGCGCATTCACGCAGCGTGGTTCAGGATTGGCGAGCGATGAGAAAAACGATGCTTCCTTGAGGATCGAAGATTCCTGCTGCTAAACGGGAGGAAGTTTCAATGAGGAAAAAGGACCCGATCGCTCCAAATCCATCGCGACCGCGTCAGTCGCAGGGTTTATCAGCAGTATTTTTTTCCGCATATTTTCGTCCTTGTTTCATGCCCTCCACGTGCATCCGGTGCCATCAAACCCGCATGAAAACAGACTAAATATGGTGTCAGATTGGTCTTGACTCCACAATATGTTGTGGTATACTTTCCAACGTTATTTCCGAATATTACACAGTTCATCTGCAGGTTCTCGAGAGCCTTTCCTTCTTCTACTTCAAGCCAGGTGAGATGCAGCGTATGACCGATGCCAGCAAGCCAGCGCTTCATGCGAGAATCGTTCAGATCGTGTTTTATCCTGTCGTCTAGTAATCGAACCCGGGGCGGTCACCATGACCGTCCCGCATTTATTTTTTAGATTTTATTTAAGGGGGCTTTATTTTATGAAAAGCGCAGTGTCCGCCGGAACGGCAACCGGTACAGGTCTTCAGCTGTCCGAGAACAGCCTGAAGGTGCTGGAAAAACGCTACCTCAAGCGGAACGAGGACGGGAGCGTCATCGAGACCGCCGTGGACATGTTCCAGCGCGTTGCCCGGACCATCGCGAAGGCCGATGCCAACTACGGCAAGACGCCTGACGTGATCGATCGGACGGCACAGGAGTTCTACCGCATGATGACCTCGCTCGAATTCCTACCGAACAGTCCAACGCTCATGAACGCAGGCCGCGAGCTGGGCCAGCTGTCGGCGTGCTTTGTGCTGCCCGTGGGCGATTCCATGGACGAGATCTTCGAGTCCGTGAAGCACGCGGCCCTCATCCACAAGTCCGGAGGCGGAACCGGGTTCTCCTTTTCCCGCATCCGGCCGAAGAACGACGTGGTGAAGTCCACCAAGGGCGTCTCATCGGGCCCCATCTCCTTCATGACCGTGTTCGACGCGGCGACGGAGACGGTGAAGCAGGGCGGCACGCGCCGCGGCGCCAACATGGGCATCCTCTCGGTGGACCATCCCGACATCCTGGACTTCGTCACCTGCAAGCAGCAGAACGACCGCCTGAACAATTTCAATATCTCCGTGGCCTTTACCGACCCCTTCATGCAGGCCGTGGACAAGGACACGGAGTACGACCTGGTCTCGCCGCGGAACAAGACCGTGGTCCGCAAGCTCAAGGCACGGAAGGTCTTCGACACCATCGTGAACATGGCGTGGAGGAACGGCGACCCGGGCATCGTGTTCCTCGACCGCATCAACCAGTACAACCCGACGCCCCATATCGGCAGGATGGAGTCCACGAATCCCTGCGGCGAGCAGCCGCTCCTCCCCTACGAGTCCTGCAACCTGGGCTCCGTCAACCTGGCCACGATGGTGACGGTGAAGGACGGCAAGCCTGCCGTGGACTACGACAAGCTCCGCCACACGGTGCGCGAGGGCGTGCATTTCCTCGACAACGTCATCGACGTGAACAAGTATCCCATCGAGAAGATCGCCGAGAACACCCGGGCCAACCGCAAGATCGGCCTGGGCGTCATGGGCTTCTCCGACATGCTCCTCCAGCTCGGCATCCCCTACAACTCCGAGGAGGCGGTCCGGGTCGGCGGTTCCGTGATGCAGTTCCTCACCGAGGAAGGACGCAAGATGAGCGAGGAGCTTGCTGCAGAGCGCAGCACCTTCCCGAACTTCAAGGGGAGCATCTACGACCGGCCCGGCCGGCGCCCGGTCCGGAACGCGACGGTCTCGACCATCGCCCCCACGGGGACCCTCTCCATCATCGCGGGCTGCTCCAGCGGCGTCGAGCCCCTCTTCGGCCTCACCTTCGTACGGCGGGTCCTGGACGGCGCTGAGCTGGTCGAGGTAAATCCAATCTTCGAGAAGGTCGCCCGGGAGCGCGGTTTCTTCTCCGACAGCCTCATGAAGGAGATCGCCGAGCACGGCGGGTGCACCGGTATCGCATCAGTGCCCGAGGACATCCAGCGCGTCTTCGTCACGGCCCACGACATCAGCCCCGAATGGCACGTCCGCATGCAGGCCGCGTTCCAGCAGTATACGGACAACGCCGTCTCCAAGACCGTGAACTTCCCGCACAGCGCCACAGCGAAGGACGTTGAGAAGGTGTACATGCTGGCCTACCAGCTCGGGTGCAAGGGTGTGACCATCTACCGCGACGGCTCTCGTGACGAACAGGTGCTCTCCACCGGCGCCACGGAGAAGGCGCGCAAGGCCGCCCAGCTGGCGGCCGCTGTCCCGGGTGTCGCGGCCGAGGAGAAGAAGCCGCGGAAGCGGCCGACCATGACCCACGGCGTCACCCAGAAGATCCCCACGGGATGCGGCAACCTCTATATCACCATCAACGAGGACGAGGAGGGCATCTGCGAGGTCTTCTCGACCATGGGCAAGTCCGGCGGCTGCGCCTCCAGCCAGTCCGAGGCCGTCTCCCGCATGGTGTCGCTGGCGCTCCGGTCCGGCGTGTCCATCGACTCCATCATTCGTCAGGTGAAGGGCATCCGCTGCCCGTCGCCAGGATGGGGCGAGATGGGCAGGCAGATCCTGTCCTGCCCCGACGCCATCGGCCTGGCCTTGGAGCGGTACAACAAGGACAATATGGGGCCCCGGAAGCAGAAGGATCTGACTGCGGCAACCGCGGAGGAGGTGCCGACGGTGCCCTACGTCTCCTCCGACTGCACGGCAGGAGAGAACACGAATCACCTGGGCCTTTGTCCCGAATGCCCGGACTGCGGCGGGCTTCTCGAGTTCGGCGAGGGCTGCGCGGTCTGCCGGGGGTGCGGATTCTCGAAGTGCGGGTAGAATCCCGGTTCGGAGCTGAAGCCAACGGAACGTCAGCACCAGGAAGTCGTATGACCGGAGGTCCCGTGACCATGCAGAGTTCCATCGGCTTCGTGATAACGAGCGTATACCATGATCTGAACGGCCGGGAGTTGTTGCTCCCGGCCTTTTTTTGCGCAGGAGGACGGGACCTGTGTCCCGACACCACGCTATCTTGACGGCATAAGGAGGTTCCATGACGCTCGACGAGGTTATCCTGGAGCTGTACCGCCTGGCGGAGACCAAGGAGTGGGATGACAAGGCCTCGGGCGAGGCGCTGGCAGCAGCGATCGAGGGCATGGAGCAGATCTGGACGCTCCGGCAGGCCGATATGCGCAAGACCGCCCGGGCCCAGGGGCTAAAAAAGCAGCCAAGGATATGGTCGTAGCGGGTATTTTTGCTGTGTTTTCTGGGAAAATACTTGACATTTTCCGGTTCTGATTCTAAATTATGAATGAAGGTTCTTCTCCGCCAGGCGACGTTCAGGGCGGCCACTTGATAAAGGAGGATAGGGGATGAATACCGAACGGGTCGTGCAGTACGAGTGCAAGGTATGCGGCAGGCGGATCGATGTGACCAGGGCCGGCGATGTCTATGAAGAGCCGATCTACTGCTGCGGCGTTCAGTCCACCGAGGTAGGTGCCCCGGCAATGGTGCCGGCCGCCGCGCCCGCGAAGAAGAAACCGACGAAGAAAAAAGCAGCGAAGAAGAAGGCGGCCAAGAAGCCTGCTAAGAAAGCGGCGAAAAAGGCGAAGAAGAAACCGGCGAAGAAAAAGGCCGTGAAGAAGAAAGCTGCAAAGAAGACGGCGAAGAAGAAGGCTGTGAAGAGGAAGAAACGGTAGCATACCGGATCACCAAGCAGGCCCCCTGACCGAGAGGTCCGGGGGCTTTTTTCGTCCGGATCATGATCTTTACAAAGGACATTTGGCACGGATCAATTCGGTTAAGAGTCGGATAACAGCGGATCTCTTCTTGACAGGCATATCAACAGCAGGTCAGCGATCTGCTTCAATTTGTATTTATCCGCCTTTTCCTGATGTTGATCCGCTTCTGACCTGTCTACTTTCTTCGTTACTGTCCTAGGGAATTCATTTCAGAAGGAGCGGTCATTCAGCGAGCTATGCAGAGCAGGGATGTCCGGGAACATCAGATCAGGCGGTTGACGGGGCAGGCGATCGGTGATTTCGGCCTGATCGGGGAGGGGGACCGCATCCTCGTGGCGCTGTCGGGCGGAAAGGACAGCTGGACCCTGCTGACCGTGCTGGAATCCCTCAGGCGGAGGGCGCCGGTGAGCTTTTCGCTGGTCGCGGTCACGGTGCATCCGGGATTCCCGGGCTTCTCGACGGAGGGGATCGAGTCCTATCTCCGAGATCAGGGGTTCGAACACCGGATCGTAGCAGCCCCCATCCACGACCTCATGGTGGACAAGCTCAGGCCTGATGATATTCCCTGCTCCCTGTGCTCCCGGATCAAACGCGGCGTGCTGTATACCCAGGCGATGGATCTGGGATGCACCAAGATCGCCCTCGGCCATCACCGCGACGATTTCATTGAGACACTGCTGCTGAACCAGTTCTACAACGGCAGGATCAAGGCCATGGCCCCGCTGCTGCGCGCTGATGACGGCCGCAGCGTGGTCATCCGGCCCCTCGTCTACGTGCCTGAAGAGGATATTATCGCCTACGCCGGGGACGCAGGCTTTCCCGTTACCTGCTGTGCCTGCCCCGCCTGCGGAGATCCGGACCAGAAGCGGGTGAGGATCAAGAAGCTTCTTGCCGGTCTTGAGGAGGAGCATCCCGGGATCAAGGCGAGCCTGCTCGCGGCCCTGGGCGTTGTGGACCACCGGCACCTCCTGGTGCGCGAGCGGGAACGGTCGCGCATCGAATGACAGCGCACGGTCCCCGCGTTGAGGCCCGGCGGAACATGACCGCGAAAGGTTCCATGGTCGTCCGTATTGAAGTTTGCTGGTGAAGCTCTTTGCAGCAACCTACAGGGCATCTTCGATCCTCGGGGTAGGATGGCCATGCTCATCGATTCGCTGACCCCCTGCATTCGCGGCAAGCGCTCATGATCGCTGGGCGCAGGCTCGTAAACGATGGGGGTAAGGCCCCGCAGGAAGCTGCGGGGAAGTCGCTCGCTCCTGGATTTAAGCTCCCTGAAGATTTGCATGGAGCTTCGATCCTCAGAGTAGAACGATTATCCTAATCGCTCGCTAACCCCGCAGTAGCTGCGGGGAATTCGCTCGCACCTGGATTCACCGCTGGAGCTCGTAACCTCTCAAGGTGTTTGACAATGTCCTGATGAGTGGAATATAATCAAGCCATTCTTGACAGGCAGGAGAGCTGTTTTTATATGGGGACCTTATGGCAGAACGAAAGAAACTGGGAAACCTCCTCATGGAGGCCGGCCTGATCGACGAATTCCAGCTCGAGACGGCATTGTCGCACCAGCGGAACTGGGGAGGAAAGCTCGGCGCCATCATCGTTGAGCTGGAGTTCGCCCGGGAAGAGGATATCGCACGGGTCATCTCCGAGACCATGGGCGTCCCCTATGTGAACCTTTTCGAGCCGGAGATACCCCCCGATGTCATCAAGCTGCTCAAGGCGGATATGGCCAAGAAGTTCGACGTCATCCCGGTCAGGAAAGAGTCTACGAATACACTGGTCCTTGCCATGTCGGACCCGATGGACATCGGGACCATGGACAATGTTCGGTTCATCACCGGCCTGACCATCAAGCCGGCCCTGTCCATGGCAGCGGAGATCAAGGACGCCATCCGGAAATACTATGATGGCGAGACGGTCACACGGACGCACCCGAACTCATTCCGTGAAACGGCGATGAAATCGACCCATCTGGAGATCGTGCGGGAGATTCCGGACATCGCCACGACGGAATGGAACCAGCAGGCCCAGCAGCAGCAGGACTCAAACTCACTCCGGCAGGACATGGCCAACCAGAAGACCATTCTCGATGCCCTCATTTCCCTCCTTATAGAGAAGGACTTCTTTACCCGCGACGAGATCGCGAAGTTCATCGAGCAGAAGAAGATGGGGCTGTAGGAAGTTCGGAGCGGGAACCTCAAGGGGGGCCATCGGCGTCAGCATCGAGCCGTCCGGGGACAACAGAGAGAGGAAGCGTATGCACGTGAACAAGGTCGGTATTCCGGCGCTCGTTCTGGCAGCGGCAGTGCTCGCCGGGAGTGTCTCCGCTGGTGAACGCCAGGGACCGAGGATCTCGGTGAAGGACGCCAGGTTCGATTTCGGCATGGTGAGCCAGGGAACTCAAGCCGAACATATGTTCGAGATCAAGAACACCGGCGATGAGCTCCTGGAGATCACGCAGATACAACCTACCTGAGGGTGCACGGCGGGGCTGGTCAGTTCGGACCGGCTGGAACCAGGGGCAACGGCACAGTTGAAGGTCTCCGTGGACACGGCAGGCAGGTCGGGGCGCATGACGAAACAGGTGACGGTCCGTTCCAACGACCGGGTGACGCCGACGATTCCGGTGACCGTGATGCTCACGGTGACGGCAGATACGTCGGGTCAGAAGTAGAAGGCACGAATGCCGGGGGACGTCCCGGCGGACAACAGGCGGGGAAAGGAGGCCGGCAGCGAAAGCTCTGCCGGCCTTTGATGTTTGACGGCCATGTTCACTCCCAGCCCGAGGATCGGCCGGGGAGCGGATCAGGGCTTGATCGAACCGGACTGCTGGTCCACTTCAGCGTACACGATACCGGTGATGCCACGGATGACCCGGGCGAGGCTCCGGAAGTCGCTTCCCCGCGCGGTGATGCCGAGAAGGAACGGCCTCTCGGGGTGATAGATGATGCCGAATTCGTGGAGCTGCAGCGCCTCTGAGGGCGCGCCGTCATCATCCTGTGCCGGGATGATCCGCTCTCCCGCCTTGCTCGCGATGCTGACCTCGGGCGGGATGCCCGCGGCCATGCCGTCCCGGAACACTGACCGGGCGAGATACCGGAGCGCTTTTTCGGACATTTCCTCGTTCAGATACGATGCGTTGAAGAGGACGCGGAAATAGGAGGCGTAGGCACTGAGCGTCAGTGAATCCTCTTTCTTTTCGGGATCATAGTTCATATAGAGGTCCCGGGAGGTGCGGAGCAGGTAGGCAGGCGGCAGGTTCGCCAGAAGCAGGGCGTAGGCGCTGTTGTCGCCGTAGGCGGTCATCCGGAAGAGAAGCTCATTCACCGTATATTCTTTTCCCGGCTCAAGCGGCTTCGGCGATCTCAGGTAGCGCGGCTCAAAGGGCCCACCGACGCCGCGGTAGAAGATCTTCTTTCTGAGGACGAGGGGATTGGTCTCGGACCACTTGAAATAGGCGATCAACAGCGGGACCTTGAGCTGGCTTTCGGGAGAGAACTTCTCGTCCTCCCTGATGCCGAACCAGTTGCCGTTGTCGAGGTCGCGGAAGTAGACCGAGACAGCCGTTGCCTCGTCGCTGTCGATCTCTTCCTGGATCAGCGCGTCAACCTTGTACCGGAACGGCTTCAGTTCGCGGATCTTGCGCAGATCGGGGTACGTCTTGGTAATGGTAGGTCGGATAAAGGCGAAATCCTCACCGGGATACGAATGCTGGCCGGTACGTTCGTTCTGTCCCGCATAGAACAGCCAAGTGCCCCTGCCCAAAAAGATCCCTAGGGCAAAGGCCCCGGCGATCATGATCCAAAGGATCGATCGGCTGATCGTTATGTTCTTTACCTTCGGGGTCTTTTCCATTGCCGCTGCCTGCTTTGCACATTGTAATGCAAAGACCGGCGTAAAACAAGTGCCATGCCTGCATGACGGCCGGTAACATGCGGCAATTCCTGTGAAATTCCCGTATTATTTGCTTGACAATTTTCCGCCCCCTGTGTTAAAGTCTTATGCCCTGAACGACCGTAACGGACAAAGCGAGGCCTTGTCAACCGTGCAACAGCTCAGACATCCTACATATCCCAGCGACATGCCTTCCCCGGGCATAGGTCCCGACAAGGGACTATAATCTTCTTCGTTATCAATAATAACCCTTACGTTTCAACCACTTTTTAATTCACACAGTTCGACAAGACCAACTATTCAATGGAGGATACACCCATGCAGAAAAAATATCTTTTGGCCCCTGGTCCCACGCCGGTGCCCCCTGATGCTCTCCTTGCCATGGCCATGCCCATCATCCATCACCGCGCGCCGGATTTCCTTCCGGTGCTCGACTCTGCCAAGAAGGGCCTGCAGTGGCTTTACCAGACCAAGAACGACGTGCTCATCCTGTGCTCAACGGGCACGGGCGGTATGGTCGGCTCGGTGAACAATTTTCTGAATCCCGGCGACGACGTGCTCGTGGTCAACGGCGGCAAGTTCGGCGAACGCTGGACCAAGATCTGCCAGGCCTACGGCATGAAGGTGACCGAGCTGGTGGTGGAGTGGGGCCACGCGGTGAAGCCCGAGCAGGTGGAAGAGGCCCTCAAGAAGAACGCCAAGATCAAGGCGGTCTTCGTCCAGTACACCGAGACCTCGACCGGCGTGAACCATGACATCAAAACCCTTGCCGGCATCGTCAAGAAGACCGATGCGTTGTTCGTCGTTGACGCCATCTCGGCACTGGTGGCGCATGACATCAGGACCGACGAGTGGGGTGTCGACGTGATGATCGGCGGCTCCCAGAAGGGCATCATGCTTCCGCCGGGCCTGGCCTTCGTGTCGGTCTCCGACAAGGCCTGGAAGATGGCGGACACGGCCAAGACGCCCAAGTTCTACTTCAACTTCAAGAAGGAGCGCGAGAACCTGTCCAAGAACCAGACGACCTGGACGTCTCCCGTGTCGCTTATCATCGGCCTGAACGCCGCGATCAAGATGCTCCAGGACGAGGGCCTCGAGAACGTGTTCAAGCGCCACGACCGGCTTGCCCGGGCAACTCGCGCGGCCGCGGCTGCCCTGAGCCTCCCGCTCTACCCCAAGGAGAACCCGAGCCTCTCGCTCACGGCCATCGAGGCGCCGGCGGGCGTGGACGGCCAGGCCATCTACAAGGACCTGCGCGTCAAGTACGGCATCACCGGCGCGGGCGGCCAGGACAAGCTCAAGGGCAAGATCTTCCGCATCGCGCACCTGGGCTACGCTGACACCTTCGATGTGATCACGGCCGTGGCCGGCATCGAGATGGTGCTGAAGGGCCTGGGCCACCCGGTGAAGCTCGGCACGGGCGTTGCCGCAGCGCAAGAGATCCTGATGAAATAACATCATACTTCCGCCACGGAGGCACGGAGAAGAAGAAAAGCCTCGGTCTTTTAAGAAAAGATCAAGGATTTTCTCTGTGCCTCTGTGGCAAAGCTTTTCACGGAGGATTCATGAAGGTTCTGATCAGCGACAACCTCTCCACCCGCGGGGTGGAGATCCTGAAGAAGGCAGGGCTCGAGGTAGAGTTCCGGAGCAAGACGACGCCTGAGGAGATCGAGAAGATGATCGGCGACTATGACGCGCTCATCATCCGCTCGGCCACCAAGGTCACAGCCGGCCTGCTCGAGAAGGCCACGAAGCTCAAGGTCATCGGCCGGGCCGGCAGCGGCCTGGACAACGTGGACACGCCGGCGGCGACCAAGAAGGGCGTGGTGGTCATGAACACGCCGGGCGGCAACACCGTCACCACGGCGGAGCACACCATCGGCATGATCTTCGCCTGCGCCCGCATGATCCCGCAGGCCTACGCCTCGATGAAGGCGGGCAAGTGGGAGAAGAAGAAGTTCGAGGGCGTGGAGCTCTTCGACAAGACGCTCGGCATCGTCGGCCTCGGCGCCATCGGCGGCGTGGTCGCGAACCGCTGCGCGGCCCTGGGCATGAAGGTTCTGGCCTTCGACCCCTTCATCTCGACCGAGAAGGCGAAGCAGCTTGGCATCGAGCTGGCGGACCTGGAGACTCTTTACAAGCGGTCGGACTTCATCACGCTCCACACGCCCAAGACCAAGGAGACGGCGAACCTCATCAACAAGGACACCATCGCGAAGATGAAGGACGGCGTGCGTATCATCAACTGCGCCCGCGGCGGCATCGTGAACGAGCAGGACCTCTACGAGGCCCTGAAGAGCGGCAAGGTGGCGGCAGCTGCCTTCGATGTGTTCGAGAAGGAGCCGCCGGAAAACCACCCGCTCCTGACGCTTGACAACTTCATCGCCACGCCGCACCTCGGCGCCTCGACGAAGGAGGCGCAGGAGAACGTGGCCACGGCCGTGGCCGAGCAGATCGTGGATTACCTCATCGCAGGGACGGTGAGGAACGCCGTGAACGTGCCGTCGGTGCCCGCGGACCAGCTCCCGACGCTCTCGCCCTATATCCATCTCGCCGAGCGCATGGGCCTCTTCACGGGCCAGATCATCGATGGCGGGCTCACCCAGGTTACGGTGGAGTACAGCGGCGAGGTCTCGAACCTCAAGCTCGAGCCCATCACGCTGGCCGCGATCAAGGGCCTGCTCACGCCCACGCTGCAGGAGAACGTGAACTACGTGAACGCGCCGCTCATCGCCAAGGACCGGGGCATCGAGGTGAAGGTCTCGAGATCCGCTGACACACACGAGTACACCAGCCTCCTGACCATCCGGGTCAAGGCCGGCGCCAGGGACCTGTCCGTGTC
>JAAXXJ010000037.1 GCA_013334545.1 Nitrospirota bacterium
CGTCCTCGTTCAGTCCGTTGGCCACAATCTGCACCGGGACCGTCCCGCTCCGCTCGCCTGCCTTGATCACCACCGGGCCCGAAGGCATCGTAAAGCTCCCCGGCGTCTTCGCCGTACCGCTTACCATGAACGGTACCGTGACGTCCCTGCCTGAAATTGCCGAGAGCTCCACGCCGATGGCCGCTGTGCCTGCGCTCTCTTTCACCTGCTGGTTCGTCACTGTGAACGTCACCGCGGGCAGAGGGTCCGTATTGACGATGGTCACCGTGCTCTGCACAAGCTTCCCCTGCACCGCGTGCGCCGGCACCCCCATGCTCACCACCACCGTCTTGTCGTCCTCATACAGACCGTTGGCCACTGCCTGCACCGGGACCGCCGCTCCCCGCTCGCCCGCCTTGATCACCACCGGGCCCGCCGTGATCCGGTAGTTCCCCGGCACCCGCGCCGTCCCGGTCACCAGCAGCGGCACCACCACGTCCCACCCCGACAGCGCTGAAAGCTCCAACCCGATGGCCGCGTTCCCGGCGCTCTCCTTCACCTGCTGGTTCGCCACCGTGAACGCCACCGCTGGCTCCGGATCGCGGTCCAGGATGGTATGGGTATGGACGGTCGTCCCGCCCAGGACCGCGCCCTGCGGGTTCCTGAGGCTCACCTCGATGGTCCGGTCAGGCTCGTCCATCCCGTTCGCCTTGATATCGATCTCCAGGGTCTTGACCGTCTCGCCAGGTTGGAACGTAAGTGAGCCATCCTTTAAATCATAATTCTTTCCGCGAACCGCTGTGCCGCCCGCTACCCCGTACTCAACCCGCACATTCTTATAACTGGGCGTGCTCAGCTGTACGTCTATTTTCGCTGTTTTCGTGTTCTCATCATCGCTTGAATACTGTTGAACAAAATCGACAACGACCTCGCGAAAGCCAACACCGGCCTTTTCAGAGACGTATGCCGATTTCGGCCCAAATCCTTCTCGTGGCTTATCCCGAGAGCCCTCGGGAGCTGCTGAAACGTAGTTCACCAGGGAGTCGACCAGTGACGTAGTCGCCTGATTGATAAGGATGTTCACATCATCGATCAGACCAAGACCGAACAGTCCCGGTGCGTCATTGCCGGCTATGCTGACGTTATCAGCCCATTGGACGACGGGATTGGACCCGGTCGACACCAGGCGGGCCGAGAGAGCGATCTTCGGAGGACCGCCGTCATCATAAAGCTCGAGAGCCGTGATGAGGACGCCTGCTGCGCCGGCATCCTCCTTGAGCGCGCTGGCGTTCGCGGTGTCTACTCCCCCGGTGTCGCGCATGCGGATGCTTGCCATGAATCGCTCGAGTTCGGCCTCTTCAATGACCTCGAGCCCCCTGCCTAGCAATTTTTCGGAAAGTGTCCGCCGTATTGCAGCCAGCGGCGCGAGCGAATTGCTCAGGTTGACGATGGGCAACACCGCGATCCGCCCGTACCGGACAACATCTGCACCGTCTGGCGCGGGCCCCTTAACCGGCGCGCATCCCAGAAGGAGCAGCAGGCCCGCGCAGAGGACCGTCATGCTGGCCCGGAATGACACGTCCCGATGACCCCGTGCACGTCTGTGATTATCTTTGGCGTCTTTCAGCATCTGATCGTAAAGGATACGACGGCCGACCAGGCGGCCGTCTTAACGGCCGGTCCAGTCTTTGATGAAGTGAGCGTATGGGAACGATCTGCAGGGTGCGTCGTACTGGGCGTGTGGTACAGCAAGAACATATGCGTTCACGAAAAGACGGTAAGGGTCGCGGTATCAGAAAAGCTTGTTCAGGACCTCAATGACGGCATCCCGCGTAACATCGTCCATCGGTCGTCCTCCGCTGCCAAAAAGCCGATCACCGGTGGTGATTCCGCCTCGGGTGGAGGATGCGGTCCACACGACTTTGCCGGTCTGCGCCTCGATCATCTGAAGGCTGAGGGAAATGATGTTCGATGCCGTGGCACCCGAACGCACCTCTCCATACTCCCGCACGACCCCGGTGATGATGGCATTGGCCTTGACCACGCCCCCCAGTCGCACAGCGTCTTCCGCGGAAAGGGCGGTCGCTTTTTCGAGCCCCGCCCGCGTCATCCCGCGCGCGACCTCACCGGAGGGAAGCACGTAAAAAGCGCCGGTGGACAGCATCATGGTCGTTAAGACATCCCGGACCCTGGATGCAGCGAGCTGCTCCTTCGTCAGATTTTCGAAGGGCATGATCGCAACGATCCGTACCGCGCCGAAGTCGAAATTCGGGTCCCGATAGACCTCGGGGCTGGAGTGCGTGGCGCATGCGGACAGGAGAAGCAGAACCAGGGACAGCGAGACCACCATGGCATTGCGGATACGATCCATGGGACACATCTTATGTATTTTATCAATATATTGCAAGATAAATTTGCCGCCTTTCGTCGTAGCCAAAGCAACAGTGCGCATGCGCTCATCCCTCCTTACGGGATCCGATAATTTTTCCACAGACATGCAAGAGATGGACAGCCTTTACATGGCTGATATCGTCATTAAAAAGTCGCCCTCACGTTCGCCGTGAGTGCTGTTGAGTCTGCACTGCTTATATCGGACGTGGTCCGAAAAAGCACATACGAAGCGTTCAGGTAAGCGTTCCGCGCGAACCTCCACTGCACGGTGGGACCCATGGTCTTGTTCTTCGCATTGTCTTCGTTCGAGACGCTCTCGGTATACGAAAAGGAGAACTGAAGCGTGCTGCCCAGGGATGGTGACCAGTTGAGCCCATAATTTTGCGTCCTCAGGGTCCTCTCCGGGTCTGATACCACGGTCCTGCCGGCAGTGAGATAGAGCGTTGCAACGGGAAAATACGAGACCGATGCCGAGGAATCGGTCCTCCTCGAGAACGAATCCGGACCGCCCCCTCCCGAAGACTCCGTCGAAATGGAAGAGACAAAGTAGTTCAAGCCGAGCGTCCGGTGAGGCTGAATCGTGGCGGATGCCTTGAGGTCCGTGGATTCTGAGCTTTTCCCCGTATCCTCGACCCTGTCGCTCAGTCCTCCTGATAAGGTCATCTGTACTCCGGAATAGACCTGCAGATCATTGTTGAGGTAGTAGGTGTTCGTTTTGTATCCGCCGGTATCCGACTTGTCGATCCTCCCGCTGTACAAGAATGTGTGACGGAGCGCTCTCAGGGGGACCGCGTCGAGGGACGCGGTCGCCCAATATGCCATGCCGCCTGTTACTGCATCGAAATAATCATCCCGGCCAACGCCCGCGCTTCCGGAGAAGACCCTGTTAAACCGGTGGGTCGCCTGCAGGCCGTTCGCAAGGGTCCACCTCTGTGCATCAGGAGGCCCTGTCTTTTGCAGAAAATAGGATACATGGTAGTACAGGGTCGGACCCGATGCCAGAAGCAGCGCCCGTCCATCGAAATCAAAAATCCTGCTCGAGCTGCTCGTTGTCCCTCGCACCTGGTCCGCGGATTGCCTCGAAAACGCCTGGAGCTCCGTTACGAAGATATCGGGAAATCCCGACGCTCCAATCACTGTCGCAGACAGGGGCTTCACCGCGACCTTGAGGTATCTCGTCGTCACCGGCGAAAAGGTGATCTCGAAATTGTTTTCGAACGTCCCGAAGGGTGCGGGAAATACCGTGGTGAGAAAGCTCCAGTTCTGATTGTCGGTGCTGGTATAGATGCTCCAGGAGAATGAACCGGCGATCGCAGCCGGGAGGGGCCTGTCCACCCACAGGAGGAGCCGGTTCACCTCCTTTCTGACAGAAAAATCCAAACCGATGTTCCGCTCCCGAAGGTCGCCGCCGGGAGGGGGGAGCCCGATGTTGATCCCTGCGCTTGCTGAAAGGTTGCCGTCTATCAGAGCCGGGTTCGGATTCAAGGCATCATTTGCAGGCGAGTCGTCAATGGACGATAACCCGGAGAAGGGCACCAACTCGGTGTCCACTGATCCCGTACCGCTGACCGAGACCTTCAGCTCGCTGTAGCTGACGTTGTAGCCTGTCGAGATCGTGACCCGGTCCCGGAGAAAACGGTCTGCATACCGCACGAACCCTGCATGGGTGGTGGTCTCGGTCTCGAGACCATTCAGTTTGTTTATCGCATCGGTGTATGTCGGCCGGTAGTTCAGCGACACCGTATTCGTCGGAGCATAGTTCACGGTAAGGGCGGCGGTGTCTACGATGGTGTTCTGACGAACCCGTTCCTGGTCAAAAACATGGGTCCGTACGACCCGCAGTTGGAAGGACGGAAGGTCGACCTCCGGGGGCTTCCAGCCCAGGAGCCCCTGGTAGTTCTCTTGTATATCGGTCGCTGTCGGCGAGCCATTGGTCGTGAAGGAATCCGTCCTCCTGCTGTATTTGATCCCGGCAGTATAGATCGGCGATCTCAGAGTAAGGTCCACGGTCGGGACAAGCGACGTCGTCGTCGATTCCGACCTCGTGCCGTTGGAGACCGATGTGCTATCGACCTTATCGAAGAATCCGGTCGCGTATATCCGGACATAGGGGGCGAGGTGGCTGGTGAACGTAAGACTGTAGCGCTGACCGATCCCGGTGCTCTCGAGCCGACTTACGTTTCCCAGGGCGTCCGTCGTCTCGCTGTCGAAGCTGTTGTATAACACGTCCACGTAGCCGCTGACCCCGTCCGCGGTCGCGATGCAGGGCATGAGCGATGCCGCAAGGATGCAGAGCGTCGCCGATAATACGACGGCCCTGCTTGCGCAGCATCGACTCGCGTGACTATTCCTGTTCGACCTCTGCACGGATGGCATAGGATCCCTACATTTCCCCCATCAGGATCACCCAGTACGCGTCCTCGCCGACATCGAACTCCATGACCATCCGGTTGCCGACGATTTGGACCGCCCTCAGGGTCTTCGTCTGCGGATCGACGAGATACAGGTTGCTCTCCTCACCGTCAATCGCCATGGCGGAGACGCCAGCGCCCGCAAAAAATATGTCGAAGGGAATATCCAGGCCCGGCTGGTACACCGATACCGCTGCGTCGTGTGCTTTACCAAGATAGATGCGGTCGGTCGTACCATGGACCTTCAGGGAGCTCGCTCCCGTACCGACGCGGATCCGCTGTTGCAGTGCGAGATTTGACGTCCCGATAACCCAAAGGTACGACGAGCGCTCATGGATCACATAGAGCTTGTCTTCCCTCCGGTTCAGCTGTCCCCGCAACGGCCCGGCATCGGTCGAGATCTTCGCGGTTACTGTCCGGGCCGTAAGGTCGATGATAGAGATGGTG
The DNA here is from genome assembly GCA_013334545.1 of Nitrospirota bacterium. Taxonomy (GTDB): domain Bacteria; phylum Nitrospirota; class UBA9217; order UBA9217; family UBA9217; genus JAAXXJ01. Next base: position 5,229 of record JAAXXJ010000037.1, read on the forward strand.
TCCGACAGCGTATTGAAAACGTAAGCCCGTTTGCCGGATGAGTCGATAAGGACCGAGTTCGGTCCTTGGTCCACCCTGATCCGCTCCAGCTCGATGAACGAGCGGGTGTCAATGATGCTCACCGTATCTGAGCCCCTGTTCGCCGTTACCAGGAGGCGGCCATCCCGCGTGAGCGCCGGTTCCTGCGGACGGTCGCCCGCAGCAAGCTCGATCCGGTGAATGGTCTCATTCTGGGCAACGTCGATGACATCGACGGCGTCCTCGTCCGCGAGAACCACATAGGCCCTGCGCAACACCTGGTCGAGGGCGATGCCCCGGGGGCCCGCGCCTGTTTGAATGACATCCACGACCTGTCCGGTCTTCTTGTTGAAGACCGTCAGGTCGTTCGACCGGTAGTTCGCCACGTATCCCATGAGGGCCGCTATGGGCCGTTCCGGTCGACGGAGGGTAAAGACCGGGGTGAAGCTGAACCCATCGCGTATTGATTCCGCGAAACGGAACGTCCCTTCAAGGAGAACGGATCTGTCCTTGTGCGCCTCAAAGGAGAACGGAGCCGGCACAAATCCTTCCGCCACGAGAAGGGCGCTTTCCCCTGTTTCCCCCTTCAGTAATGCGTCGTGTGCGCGGAACGCAAGTCCTGTGTAGGAACCGGGCGGTACGGTGCCTTTGGCCACGAGCCGCTGCCGCCCCATCGTCCCGGCGCTGAATTCGGAAAGCGCAAGCGTGAGGGGAAATTCCCTGCCGTCAGCCCTCTGCGCGACGACCTCGCTGATATGGAACCTGATCCGCTCCGCCTCCTCGGAAAACGGATGGACATAGAGGACGACCGATCCACCCTCCGGGAGAGGAGGCCTCAGCAGACCGGAGGTGGTATGACAACTGGACAGGAATACAACCGCGAGGAGAAGAAGACCGAGGCGTCTCATAATGCTCCTTCCATATGCTGTGCATCGGCGTGATCCGGACGAAAGACGCCTGGGCATTCGCAGCCAACAGGGGCACGGTGCCGGGCATCTCGACAGAACGAGCATGGCGGTGAATGCAGAACAGGTTTCAACACTGCTTTTTCTGCAGCACTAGTAATTGCCGTTGTGGCACTTGTTGCATAGGCTATCCTGGTTCAGGGCGAACATGGAAACAGGGCGGTCATAGTACGCCCGCGCTGCTTCCGCTTCCGTGCGTCCCTGCGCGTATTCCGGATTCGCGGCTGGAGCATAATATCCGCCATAAACGATGAAGTTGGACTTCGTGTTCCACCGCGTGGCGCTGTCCCATCCCGATGCATGGGCCCGGTGGCAGGTCAGACAGGTCACCTGAGCCGTCGTCGCGTCAGGCCCGCTCAGCACGGAATCATCGGACCGGGCACGGCCCTTGAGGGTCGTGATGACCGTGATCCCCTCCTCAAAGGGCACGAGAGAGAGGTAGGAGGCGCTCGAAAGACCCGTCAGATCTCCCGACTTGACATAGGCATTATAGGTATCGGCGATCGCTGTACCCAGAAGGCCACTGGCCCCGACAGGATGTGCCGCACTTGTTCCTGAGCCGGACGCAACGACCGTGTGCATCGTGACCGAGTAATCGCTGTGGCAGTTCATGCACCACTCGGACATGCCGGCGCCATAGGCAACGCGGGTCTGCGTGGTCGCTTCCGACCGGTTATAATCGTCCGGCGCAACGGCGGCAGGCGGGTCGTTCACGAAGGGGACTGCTCCGCTGACCGATTTCGGCTGGTAGCCCTTGCCGCCCAGCAGGCTATTCACGCCCACGGAACCGATGCCGCCGGGATCGGGACTGGACGCCAGGGAGCCCGAACCGACAATGGGATTTACGCTCGTGGAGATCGATCCACCAATGTCCCTCCGGTATCTTCCATGGGGATCGTGACAGCTGATGCAGGACAGGCCGTCGGCGGGATAGCTTCCGCCGGGGGCCGCGGCATGGATACCGTCGGCACTATAGAGGAAGTCGGCCGCCACGATATTGTGGCCATGCTGTTCTCCGCGGCTCTCGCCGCCGGGTGACCAGGTGTACGATTTTTTGAGCCATCCAAAATCCCCGCCGGGCGTGAGCTGCTTGGGAGGCACCCCGAGAGGAAGCTCATTGACCGGCGTGCTGACATGATAGCTTGTCGGACCGCTGTCGCCCGTCCCCTGGTGGCAATAGAGACAGGAGGAGCTTGTATCCTGTTCCCTCAGGAGGGAGGGGCCGCCGGTCGAGGCAATGTCGGTACCGTGCAGCGAGTGACAGGCAATGCATGAACCGGCACCGCCATCGTGAAACGCTGACGATCCGCCTGCCATTACCAGGACAAGGGCCGTTGTCAACAGAACGCTCTTGAGAAGTGTCAATTGCTTCACCTCGTCAACGCCCACATGCCGATACTTTCGAAGGATACAATACCGTTAAAGCCGCGGGTGAACGTAGGCCTTATTATGACATGAGAATGGCCCGCAATGCAATATCTTGAATGAGAGAATGACCGTCTTCCTGCCCGCGGATAATTCTTAGAGAAAAAAAGGGCTGGATTTCTCCAGCCCTTGTAGAGAGCACTATATCATGCTGATCTGTCCGTGCGAATTAGTCTTTCGCGTGGCACTTGTTGCAGAGGGAACGCTGATAGGACGCGTACGGCCAGGTGGCTGCCGTCGAGCGGTTGTACGCAGCCTTCGTCTCTGCCACCGTCCGGCCCTGTGCATACTTCGCCTGTGACGCAATACCCGCGGCATCGGTGCCGGGGAACAGGGACTCAACAGCGATGAACTCGTTGCCGAGCATGTTCGAACGGGTCATGAAACCGAAGCCCGATGCGTGCGCCCTGTGGCAGGACAGGCACATGACCCTGCTGGTGGTGGAAGCATCGCGCGCAGCATTGTTGGCATCTGCCTTGAGCACGGCCAGATCCGTTATGTTGTCATTGGCATAGGGAGCGAGCGTGTCGAATGCCGGGTTCCCGGTCAAGCCGGAGCCGATATACGCATTGTAGTTGTCCGCAACCGTGGTGCTGAAGCCCTGGTTGGTCGGGTGGGTGTGCTTGGCGCTCGTTGCAGAAAGCATGTCAGGATGGCAGGTCGCGCACCAGTCGGAGACGCCGGCACCAAAGGCCATGGCCGTCCCGGCAGTGTCCTCAGCCCTGTTGTAGGTGGAGGCAACGACAGCGTTGAACGTGGCGGTAAAGGTCGTGCCACCGTCGCCCGCTTCCGAACCAGGACCACGAAGGAGACGATAGATACCGACCGCCTGGCCAGCCGCCGGCGCCGTGCTGTTGGTGTAGGAACCGGAGCCGATGATCGGGGCGCCCGTCATCGCGATGGCACCGGTGGACAGCCTTCTCAGCTGGCCGTGCTGGTCATGGCAGCTGTTGCAGGAAAGCTGATTGGGATCCATGGAGCCGCCGCCCGGAGGGGTGGCATTGTTCACAGGATCGACAACGAAACCCGGGATGTCGGCAGCCACGACGTTGTGGCCATGGGTATGGCCTTCTTCGGTCTCAGCGGTGGTACCCCGCGGAATCCAGGTGTAGGTCTTCAGGAGCCAGCCGAAGTCGCCGCCCGGGGTCTTGTTCAACGGGGCAGAACCGGAAGGCATGGACGCTGCGGTCGTCAGGATGTGGTAGCTGCCCGCCGACTGCTCGCCGTGGCAGCTCGTGCCGCCGCCGGCGCAGGTCGAGGTGGTGTCCGTATTGTTAAGGAGCGAGCTGGTGCTCTTGGCATCGTGAATATTGTGGCAGCCCATACACTCTGCAACGCCGCCGCTATGGAACGCGAAGCTGGTGCCGCTGAGGCCGAAGATCACGGCCATGACAGCGACCAGAAGCATGCTGATCTTTACTATCTTCATTTGAATCCTCCAAAGAATTTTTTCCGGTAACCCGGCCGTCCCGTTCCCGGGACCCGTTGGCTTTGTGTCCCCACCTTGCGATGGGTTTACCTTTTTCGGAGGATTGACTTCGCCGGCCAAACCGGCTTCTTACGGCTTACTTCTTGCTGCTGTACTGCCACTATTTTCTGTCTGCTTTTTTGCACCTCCTTTCTTACATCTTTAAAGGATGAATGCGCTGATTCATTCATCAGCGGTACAACAAAACCTACTTCCTGCTGCTGCAGCTACTATAGCTACTATGATACTTAGGTTCGATATAATAAATGCAAGAAAAACGCCAAGACGTAACTAATTGTAAAAAAAAGATGTTTTATTTTTTTAGAGAAGCATACCGGTGAAATAACTGGGGGAATTGGTGAATTTACAAACTGAAGGGTGATATCTATAACGGTGTTAATTCGAGATGAACTATGCAGTTTCCAAGAGGCACAATCACCACGGAGTATAGGAAGGATTAGGAACTATATGTTTCGACATTCTTCGACTCATTCAGATCCCAGCTTTACGATGAACACCTGCAACGCTGCACGGAGCTATGTTGATAATGCTGAGAAATACTGGTTGAAATATTACCGACGAAATCAGCGGAGCGGTATTACCGTGACTGCTGGATTGTTTTCGTTAGGTGTTGCTCCTTACATTGTTTTGAATGCCGTCCAGAAATCCCCATAGAATCCTGTCCGAACTGAAGGCCTTCAATAGTATGCAAGCATGAGAGATATGAGAGGTTTTTGAATGTCCGATTGGCTCCCTGAGTGACTGCTGAGTGATGACGCACCAGGCGACGGCCGTCCGTTGCCGCGGTCTATCGAGGGTTGCCGATGTTTGCCGAAAGCAGTTGGAACAGGAAGCTCGGTTTGCTGGTCCCGAACAGACTTGTCTGATACTGCGACCAGATCCGTGTAGCTTCCCCGTCGTTACCGCGAACCAGGTTGCCTAACATATTTACTGCAACGAGGTATTTCAAGCGCACTGGGTTCGTTTCGCCGCTACGCTCAATCAGTCCCGCCGAATAGTGCGCCATGGCATCGGCATTCCGCTGTCCCACGGCCTTAAGGAGTGAGATCCATTCTTTTTCCGTAACCGAAAAAGAAGATACACAATTCTTTGATTCGAGGGCATGCCAGCCTGAGGCGGATTCTTCGGGTGAGAGATAGGGGAATATGATTAATGACGTGTCGAAGAGTATATCCATTCTACGCTCGCGTGGCATGGCTCTGCAGTCTGTGAACAGACTCCGGAACTGTACAGCTTGTCGTTTAAGATCAATCGGTAAGTCATCGTGTTTCGAAGTAAATCTCCCCTGTAGCAGATATTCGCGGAGTGCGGAGGCATAAGAAGCGAAAAGCGTCCTCGGGAAATAGGAGGTTGGTGTGACTAAGAACGGCATACGAGGGACCGTGCCCATGAGCATATCCGTGGCCGGGATTGGCTGCTGAGCCACGGTGACGAAATCCTGTGCTGTGACATGTAGGAATCGGGTTCGGGCAGCGTTCTGATCAAGCACAGGATAATAATCCGAGTTTGCGACGATTGGAAATGTATTCAGGAGGCTTCCGAGGATCTTTTTATTGCCTACCTTGCGAATATCTATATCTTGGATGGAAGCCACGTCAATACGCCTCAGAATTATGGCGAGCTCCGGGAGGGCAAGGAATGCGGGATCCGGATCGGGGATGTTACCACCGTTTTTTGCGATGATAATGAGATCATCCATGTTCGGAGCGTAAACAACGAAGTCAGGGAACTGCGACGCAACGGCTTTCAGCACGGAGGCGACGAGATCAACATCGATTTCGTATAGCTGGAGCCACTGCACGAAGAGACCGTTCGGGTTCAGGTACCGTTTGATATCACGGTAGAACTCTGTTGAGAATAGTCCGGCGACGCCGCTTACCCAGGGATTCGATGGTTCGGATATGATAATATCGTACTTCCGATTATGCGTTGAAAAAAACGTTTTTGCGTCATCAACATAGATGCTGCTGCGCGGATCCTGATAGACCTTTGATACCAACGGACCGAACTGTCGTGCAGCTTCGATCATACTTCGTTCAATCTCGATCGTATCCACCCTCATGAGATGGGGATTGGAGAGCAGCGCGTTCGTGGTTAGACCCGAGCCCAGCCCAATGTTGGCGGCGGTAGTCGCTCCAGGATTGATCGCCATCGGCAGCACGCCGGCCAATACCATGGTTGCTTCATCATTGGTAGGCGGGGTACCGGCAAGGACGGAAACCGACGCGTCATTCTTGCCGTTCGTGCGGATGCTCATGATACCCACGCTTTCGAATGTTATACTCACGGTGGCTGTTTTCCCATCGTGATGGTACCGGATCGCCGCGCTGTCCGGTGTCATCAGAACGCCATTCCGGTAAACGCCCGAGGCCATCTGATGAACATCAAGGTTCACCAGGAGCAGTGTGGTGAGAATGGCTCCAAGTCCCGCAACAGTAAGAGCGATTGGCGTGCGCAGGCCGCGGTCACGTGGGATCACCAGCCACAGCAGAGCGAGACCGAGACTAATATCGAGTCCAGCGCCGAAAGTCATCAATCCCTTAAGCCCCAGGAGAGGCATACCGAAATGGATGGCGAAGAAGACGCCGAAGATCGCACCAATCGTATTCGCGGCATAGACCGCACCGATGCTCCGCTCACCGTATCCCTGCCTGATCAAGGCGTAGGTGATGAGCGGAAGGGTCATCCCGGCGCAGAAGGTCGTCGGGAGCATTATCGCGACAGCGATCCCGTGGCTTGAGATGTTGAAAAGCAGGTACCCGGCATCTGATTTCGGCAGGATCTTCAGGAGCCACTGCATCACGGGAAATGTCTGGCCATAGATCCACAACGTGGACAAGGCCATTACTCCCATAGCGATCTGGACGATGACGAGGGCGCGCACTGGCAGGTCCTGCCGGTCAAGGCGGCGATGGATCCATAGCCCGCCGAAAGCAAGGCCGAGGATGAAAGCGCTCAACATGAGTTCGAAGGCATGGGTAGAACTACCAAGAACGAGGCTGAGCATCCTGATCCATCCGATCTCGTAGATGAAGGAAGCGGCCCCGGTGATCAGCGATGCCACCAGCAGGAGTCGGTATGCGCCGGATGATGTCGGGTGATACAGTATTGTATCGATTCCTCTTCGGCCGGTGACTTCACGGCCTCGCACCAGTGTCCAGACCGTAACAGCGAGCCCGAGGTTGATTAGACCCGCGATCAGCAGAGTGCCAGGCAGTCCGACAAGGCGTACGAGCATGAACCCGCTCGTCAGAACGCCGACGGCCGCTCCAATGCTGTTCGTAAAATAGAGCAGGGCGATGGTTTTGCCCGGATTGTGCGGGAACAGACGGATCATACCGGCGCTCATCAGGGGAAATGTCATGCCGAGCAGAATCGATTGGGGTAGGATCAGCACCGCCGAAAGCGTCCACTTGTATGCCGTGACCGCGGCCGCGTTACCGAACTGTGACATAACCATGGTATAAGAGAACTGCACAGCCCGGTCAAAGATTGGATGAAAGACGATCGCAAGGAGACCAACCATACCCTCTGCAAGGGCATAACCGATCAGCAGGTTCTTCCACCGGTCTGAGTAGCGGCTGCAGAGCCAGGAGCCGATTGCCATGCCACCCATGAAGATGGCCAGGACGAGCGTCTGGGCATAGGCGGCGTGGCCAAGAAAGAGTTTCAGATAATGTGTCCAGATTGACTCATAAACGAGGCCGGAGAAGCCCGACAGGACAAAGAGAGAAAAAAGTATGGTGCGGTTGGGCATATTCATAATCACTTGGACTCCATTCCTACCGATGATCTCCTCACGTGCATGCAAGGCTTGCATCCGACTGCTGACTAAAATTGCCAAGAGGAAAGTTCCATCCCGATTAGGAGATCGTCAGTGCATGAGGAAGCCGTTTGTCATCATTATGGTCCAATAAATTCAAGATTACAATATGAAATGAATTGCCCGGTACATCTGTTCCTCTAAGGAATCCCGCATGCTTCAATCCGACATTCGCTTGCGCTTCTTCGTGTATGAAAAATCCGAGCCGAACGAACAAAATAAAATCGGTTTGGGCAATTCCCAAAGTCAATATGGTGATTACACCGGATTCAACAATGTTAGATCAAGAGAGCTTGAATAATTCGTGTTTTATCTGTTCCTATGATTGGCATGTTAGCTGCTAAAATCCATACCAATGAAATTCCGTTAACTTGAAATCTTAGGATGAAGCGGTGACGTTATTAATTAGGGCGCGGGATGACTCCGGGAGCGCGCGCATTCCCCGCAACTTGCAGGTTGTCCGACAATAACGTGCGTTGCGGCGAGTTGTTAGTAACAAAATTGATAGAGCACTGAAAAAGGCGATGGAGGGGTTATTTGACCGCGCATCTTTGCTTTATCTCCTCCATGTCCCTTTCTTCTTCAAGCATATCCAGATCTTCCGTAGACTCCTTGCCGCATATGCCAAGTTGAACTCTGTCTTTGCTCCGTGAATGCCTCTGACGAGAAACGATCTTAATCCCTGGTTCTCCTTAAGGTTACCGATGGCGGGTTCGACTGTTTACTGACGTAGTTTGTAGAGCTCTTTTGCTTCCTGGGTCTTCATCTTCGCTATCATTATATTCTGCGCTGCCTCATGAGGATACATTTTGAGGTGTCGTATCCCGCCTTTTCGCTTTGTATATTTGCTCTGGCTTTGGCATGTAATGCAGGCCGTCCCTTTATAGCGTCTAACCGTCTTATCCTTCTCAACATCAAAATATTGCCCCGTAAAGACTACTGGCTGATTTTCCGGACAGAGGAAATCATCCCTAATTTTTCGTAGCGAAAACATTTCTTGTCAAAGGGATACAGTTCTTTCTTTCGTTGTTATTTGGCATGTAGCCATCGATCTTCTTGGCTGCCAGAAAATTAATATTGACTTTTTTAAAAGTAGCCTGCATCAAAGCTCCAGGCAACATCTTCAGGCAACCCTCCCAGGTTTTCTTCCGTCTGGATAACTTGGGTTGTAATTGTGCCGTATCGGCGAGGCTCTGCGTTGCGTCATTCCCTAGAATGAATCCTTCCTTGTCTAAGGTGATCTGAGGATTATAGGAAAGCTCGATCCGGCCTTTCTTGCTCTTCATGAACTGGCTTGCCGGGTCAGTGAAGCTGACCTTTTTGAGCTTCTGATCGTTTGCTTCCTTCTTGGCATCTTCAAGACGTGTTTTCACCTCTTCTTTGAAAGACAGCCCTTTCTCTCGGACCTTCTTGAGGTAATATTGTGCCGCCCTCCGAATCGTCTTCTTGCTCTGTTTCGGCAACTGGTCGCTTCCCCTTAAATCGCCAAACTCACCCTCCTCCCGGATATCCTGCTTTGCCCATTCCTCAAGCTCGTCATCAACGAATCTGAGCAAGACCGTCAGCTCATCCTTCGGAAGCACTCTCCGTTTCGACGCATTAGCCTTCACCTTGCTTCCGTCCGTCGAAAGACGGGAAGATCGAGTAGCCCCTCTTTTTTGGCAAAGCTCACCGTGTGTTTAAATGCTTCCTTCACGAGAGCAGGGTAGTCCTTCCGCAAGTCGCTGATCGTTCTAAAGTCCGGGCTCAGCTTATCGGACAAGTACAGATACACCACGTTCTCGCGGGCATTCCGCGCAAGCCGGCGGGAAGACCGAACTCTATCCAAGACTCCCATGACCAGGAGTTTCAGTAAAATCCTCGGATGATAGGCAGGATGGGCCGCACCGGAGTATCTAATATCGAATGCTTGATAATCGCGGTTGTCTCCGAGGCTCTCTGCTAAAAAACAGATATAGTCCTCGGGAATCAAATCTTCAATGCTCGGTGGCAGCAACCAAGATTGCTCTTTATACGATTCGATATATGCCATCCCCCACACTCCTTGTCCGATCTTTTGTGTCCTATTCTATCAAAAAGGAATAGGAATTGTCGGACAGGCTGCTTGATGCGGGGTTAGTGAGCGATTAGATTAAATATTCTACTCAGAGGATCGAAGATACCCCGCAGCTCTATACAGGAGCGTCAAATTATCAGGAGAATAAAATTACCTCAAAAGAACAAGACGGACATTAATTATCTATTGCTGATCATATGCATGTTTCTTTGTTTCCTTTTCGGAAAAAATGCGCGAGCAGAGAGTTGCGGGGCTAATATCATCTACGAGGGGAAGGGTGCGGGATAGGTTGTATTTGATGGAACGCTCCATACCTCGAAAGGTCTTATTTGCTCGACTTGTCATGAGGACCATGGATTTTCATCTGCGCTCTTCGAGATGAGGAGGGGTGCTAATGTAATGTCCATGAGAAAAATGCAACTGGGTGCGTCCTGCGGTCACTGTCATGATGGGACCCAGGCTTTTTTAACGTCCGATTTACCTCAGATGTGCGAACGGTCATCATAAGTAGATAGCACCCGCAGCGATACTCTGGATGAATCTCACCGCCCTGTCAACGGGACCCCAACTTGGCGAGGCAAGCATTACTTCTTGTTCTTCAGAAGGTCGTCGAGGCCGGCGAAGGGCTTGTATGTTGTTGACGGCTTGCTCGCTCCCTCTGGTGTTGTCTTACCGAACGTTCCCTCATCCAGGTATTCCTGGTGCTCATTGTCGTGGCAATAAAGGCAGAGCAGTTCCCAGTTGCTTCCGTCGGGCGGATTATCGTCGTGGTTGTGGTTCCTGTGGTGGACCGTGAGCTCGCGCAATTTCTTTCCTTCGAATTCCCGGCCGCACCGGCCGCATACATGGGGAAAGAGCTTCAACGCCTGCTCGCGGTAGCCCTGCTCCCGAAGTTCCCGGGCGCGCCGGGCATCAGCGATGAGCTGTTCCTGCTGATCGGATCCTGTTCTTTTCGATGACATATCCATATCTTATCCTGATCACTGGTCCCCTTTCACGGGACACACAGACGAACACGGCAGTGCGGCTTACCACGTGCAGCGAATCTCCTTTTGCTTCACCGGCTTCAAGACTCCAGCGGTACAACAGGCGTACGGGACCTCAGACCCTCGAAATACTCAGCGACCTCCCGCTTCACGTTGCCCACCCCCCACAGATGATTGATGCGTTCCCGGAAGTCCGCACCGCCCGGCAGGCCTTTCGTGTACCAGGAGAGATGCTTGCGCATCTCGCGCACGCCGATGTCCTCACCCGCGATCCGGACCATGTCGTTCAAGTGCCGGAGCATGATGGACCTCCGTTCCTCGAGCGTGGGATGGGGCGGGACAATGCCGGTCTCAAGATACTGCTTCGCCTCGCGGAATATCCAGGGGTTTCCCTCGATGGCGCGGCCGATCATGATGCCGTCGCAGCACGTCTCGTCACGCATCCGTTTCGCGTCCTGCGCGGAGCGGACGTCGCCGTTCCCGATCACCGGGATGCCGACGGAGTCCTTCACCACCTTGATCATGCTCCAGTCAGCCTTGCCGGAGAACCCCTGCGCCTTGGTCCGTGCGTGGACGGTCACGGCAACGATGCCGGTCCGTTCCGCTGCGCGGGCCAGGTCAACGGCCACGATGCTCTGCGCGTCCCAGCCGAGCCGGATCTTGACCGTCACCGGTACCGATGACGCACCCACGACCGCTGCCATGATCTCTGTCGCCAGTCCCACGTCGCGCAGGAGCGCCGAGCCGGCGCCGGACCGCAGGATCTTCGGCACCGGACAGCCCATGTTGATGTCGATGAAGTCCACCTCGCCCAGAGACACGATCTGCGCCGCCTCGGCCATGGATTCGGGCTTGGAGCCGAATATCTGGAACACCACGGGCCGCTCCCGGG
>JAAXXJ010000298.1 GCA_013334545.1 Nitrospirota bacterium
TATCCGGCTCTTCAGTGTCAACGATCATTTTAACGCATGTTCACGGCAGCAGGCCTTTCACGTCCACGGGCGGTTCCTCGCCCGGTCCTTCTCCCTTTCCCCTGCCTTCGACGGCAAGTCCGGCGACGCGGTAGAAATCATATCCGGCATATTTCCCCGGGCCGCTGATAAGCAGGTCCTCTTTCTCGTATACCAGATTCTGCCGCACGTACTCGCCCATCTCGAAGTCCGTTGTCAGCTGAATGGCATAGGTCGGGCATGCCTCCTCGCAGTATCCGCAGAAGATGCAGCGCGAGAAATTGATGCGGAAAAAGGACGGGTAACGCCTTCCCTGTTCGTCCTCCGCGGCCTGGAGCGAGATGCAGTCCACCGGACAGGCGACGGCGCAGAGGTTGCAGGCCACGCAGCGCTCCTTCCCTTCGGGGTCCCGGGAAAGGATGATCCTGCCGCGCCAGCGGGGCGGGATAGCGGGCCGGTCCTCGGGATACTGGAGCGTCGCCCGCTTCCGGAAGGTGGTCCTCAGGACCGTCCATATGGTATTCAGAAGACTGATCATGATTCTGATAAAATTGCCACCTTTGACACGGAAGATGCATGATCAACTGCCTGAAGAAGCATGATAAGACTTTTCTTGGCTGTTAAACCAAGGGATCGATCTGCCTTTATCCGAATTTCATCCGCTTTTTCCGTGTCAAAGACCCTCTTTATCTCTTCATCAATATGACCGCCCCAGTCACCACCAGATTCACCAGCGACAGCGGCAGCATCACTTTCCATCCGAAGGACATGAGCTGGTCGTACCGGGGCCGGGGAAGCGACGCCCGGATCAATATGAAGAAACAGATGAAGATGAAGGTCTTGAGCAGGAACCAGACGATCGGCGGCAGGAGCGGCCCATGCCATCCGCCGAAGAACAGCACGACGGTCATGGCGGACATGAGCGTGATGCCCAGGTATTCGCCGGCGAAGAACAGGCCGAACTTCAGGCCTGAGTACTCTGCATGATACCCGGCGACAAGTTCGCTCTCGGCCTCGGGAAGGTCGAAAGGAAGGCGGCGGGTCTCGGCGATGCCGGCAATGAAGAAGACCATGAAGCCAAAGAATTGGGGTACGATGAACCATCGGCGGCGCTGGGCCTCGACGATAGCGACCAGGTCGAAGGAACCCGCTATCATGACCACGCCCATGAGCGAAAGGCCCATGAACACCTCGTAACTCAGCATCTGCGCGGCCGCCCGCAGGCCGCCCAGCAGCGAGTACTTGCTGTTCGAGGCCCAGCCGGCCAGGGCGACGCTGTACACGCTGAGCGATGACATGGCAAGGAAGAACAGGATGCCGATGTTCAGGTCCACGACCTCGATGCCGGGGGCGAAGGGGATGACGGCAAACGACATGACCACGCAGATCATGATGATGGCGGGCGCCAGGACGAACACTGCCTTGTCGGCGAACGGCGGTATCCAATCCTCCTTTGCGAGCACCTTGATCATATCGGCGGCCACCTGCAGGAGGCCGAACGGCCCGACCCGGTTCGGCCCGTAGCGGTACTGCCAAAGAGCGAGGAGCCGTCGTTCGAGCCAGATCAGCAGACCTCCGGCGGTCAGGACCGAGAAGAGGACGCTGAACAGGATTATGAAATGAAGGAAGGTATTACCCATAATTATGACCGTTTGACGATGCTTCCGAACGCCGGACCGTTCATGCCCCCGAGATGGAGGACGCCGGCCGGGTAACCCGCCAATCCCGGCCGCAGGCCGGGCAGGATGGCCACGCGGCATTGGAGGCGTGTGCCGCCGGACAACAGCTCGACCAGGTCACCGGGAAATGCATTGAGCAGCTCCGCATCGCGCGGTCCCAGGGCAAGATAGGGTCCTGCTGCAAGTGCTGCGATGCCTGCAGCCTGTACGCTCAGTTCCTCGGAGCCGAAGAGGTGATACAGCGGGACCAGGAGCCATGTGCCCGGTCCTGCGGTAAAAGGTCCGGGAATGCCGTCAAAATAGGTTCCTGGCCCGGAGCTCCCCGGCCCCGGGAACAGCCTGTCAGTACCGCCGCCGTCGGGCGGCACCGCGTCGCTGAAGGTCGGCCTGTTCAACGCCTGGACCGAGTTCCATCCCGGCGACCAATACCGTGAGATGAGCGGCAAAGGCCGCGAGCCCTCGAAGCCTTCCATCGAGAATGCCAGGGGAGAATCGGGGTCGTCCGGCGGCTTTGGCTCATGCACGTTCAAATTCGCGAACATGGCGGTGCGCCCGCTGTACCGGTGCGGCTGGCGGGGGACCTTTGATCCCGCGATCCTGAACTCCGCGGGGGGCGCGATGTCAGCCACGGGAGCAAGGACCGGCAACGCCGATGCCATCAGCTTCACGAGTGCGCCATAGGAGGGCGAACCTCCTACCGCCGGTCTCCCGGCCGCCTCCATTATATCATTGATCCATTTCCCGCTTGCCTGAATATCGCCTTGAGGGACGTATACCTGATAGGACCGCTGAGGCCGGCCTTCATTGTTCACGAGCGTCCCGTGCGATTCAGCGAACGAGCCCGCGGGCAGCAAGATGTCCGCGCGTGCTGTTGTTGCGTTTGCGAGATGGTCGAGAACAATAACGTTCTTTGTCTTGCCCAGGAACGCATCGATGGTCGCCCTGTCGCCCCTGCGGTAGAGATCGTTCTCAAGAATGATGACCGTATCGGCAAGGCCGTCCTGCATGACCGTGAATGCTTCGCCCAGATTCCTGCCACCCATGATGCCGGAACCCATGCTGTTGCATTCAGGGACCGTATAGCAGAGCGATGCGGCACTGCCGCTCCTGGAGAGGGCCATTGCCACGTTGGCCGCGGACGTTATAATGGATTCGTTCAACAGGCTTGTGCCGGACACGATGAGTGGCCGCTTGGCGGCCTTGAGGGCTTGGGCGATCTCGCGTACGAGTGCCACGTCCGAAGCGTCCAGGTCGGCGACCCCGGGTGAACGGGGGTCCAGTGCATGGGCAATGGCAGAGGCCAGCCGCGCGATGTCATCGGGAGCGGCCTGAAAGGCTCTTGTCGAGATGTCGTCCAGTTTCGTCGTGGTGACCGTGGCGATATACAACGGGCTCTTCGCGCCCTGCCCGGCGTTCCGTACGCCGGCATCGTGCCATGGGGGGATCTTGAGCTTCGTTGCTGCATCAAGCTCTTTCTGGCGTGCGGACTGCCGGAGCGAGAGTGCCAGGAGCGGGGCCGTGTTCGTCACATCCTCTCCCAGGACCAGGACCGCATCGGCGTTCCGGACATCGTTCAGCGAAGACGGCCGGGCAGGGCCTGTACCGAGGATGTCAATGATCCGGGAAACGAGCGCATGGTCCTTATCGGACATGCCGGAGTAGAAGTTCTCCGGCCCGACAAGCGTGCGCAGGGCAAAGTTGGATTCCAGCGATGCGCGGGGCGAGCCGATGCCGATGATGCCTTTGTTCTTTGCGAGAATGGCGGCTATATGCGCGAGGGCGGCTTCTTTACCGACCGGACGCAACGCTTCTTCCCGGCCCGCTCTTCGTACGGGAGAGGGTGTCGATATCGAAGCCGACCGGATGCGGTTGTCGCTGTTCACGAACTCGTATCCGAACCGTCCGCGGTCGCACAGGAAATAGCCGTTCACCTCGTGGTGCAAGCGGTTCGCGATCCTGCGCAGGGAACGGTCGTGCTCGCCGGCAATGGTGTTGCATCCCAGACCGCAGTGCACGCAGATGGACGGCGCGGTCTGGAGGTCCCACTTGCGGGTGTAGTGCTGCTTCAGGGTCTTGTCGGTGAACACGCCCGTGGGGCAGACCTCGACAAGGTTGCCGCTGAACTCGCTTTCGAGCACGCCGTCCTCGTGTCTGCCGAAATAGACGTGGTCGTGGGCGCCGAACACATTCAGGTCCCGCCCTCCCGCGTAATCACGATAGAACCGTACACACCGGTAGCACTGGATGCACCGGTTCATCTCGTGGTTGACGAAGGGGCCCAGGTACTGGTTCCGGTGC
>JAAXXJ010000299.1 GCA_013334545.1 Nitrospirota bacterium
CACGCACGACCGTTCCGATCGCCTGCGAGCCGTAGCGCTCGATGGCGTTCTTGACGATCCTGTCGAGGTTTGTCCAGAGGAAGATCAGGCCTGCGGCCAAGAGCAATCCGGCTGAGGCAATGATTATGAGGACTTTCCGTGTGCGAGTCATCCTATCTCCCGTGATGGCCATTCGGTCATAAAATGCTAATTCGTCCTGAGCGCTCCCTTTAACACTGGATGCAATGCATGAGGTCAGTCGATGACATATCACGCACGCAACGAGCGCAGAACCGCACAAAAGCCTTGTACTTCCTTCGAGACATGTTCCGCATCCGCATCGCCGGAAGAGTATCCTGCGGCTTTTAAAGCCTTCGGGAAACGCTCTCTCATTCTGCTAGTTCTCAGCTATCGCTTTCATGATGCTGTTCTTGATGTTCTGATAAAAGGGCAAAAGCTGCGGTTTGAGATCTTTCGGCCCAACATCACTGTCACCGGATACCTCGCCGGTATGAAATTCCATCTCTACGGTGCTGTCCGCGACCTTCACCTTCAGCGTATACTCCACCGTTCCTTCATGGTAATGAAGCTCGAATGAATCAACCGGTTTAGACCACCGGTAGGCCCCTTTGCGGCGATCGTTCCTGATCCTTTATCGGACTGCTGCACGATGTTCTTGCCGCCCTGGTAGTGTTCCGACAGCCAGCTTGATGCAGCAAGGAATGCGGCGTCTTTTGTCGTGTGATGCGACTCGGTGATTGTAACGGCTTCTTCCCCTTTATCCCCAGGGTCATGAACTGCGGGCAGTCCCGCACACCCTGCGAGCAATAATGCCAATAACAACGCCAACACAATGTTCTTCATGGAAATGTTTGACCTCCTTTCGGACCGTACAACCTTCGCCACGGTCCGCCCGGTCGGCAACTTTTTTCCCCGTCCAATAGATCTCAGGAATAAACTTCGTAAGAAGATACGCAAATGACGCGAATAGACGACAGACAGTTGTGGTCAGACATACCCCGTAATTATGAGCCGAAACGGGATATTAAGTAAGGCCATCGCCAAATGGGCCTTTTCGCTTCGCAATGGAGGGATCGAGGGTTCGAATAGCTGCCCATCCACCGACCATCATCCGACATCATCAGAAACAGCAAAGCCCTGCAGGAAAAGACCAGCGGGGCTTTTTCGTATCTCTTTGCATGGTTTATTTATGAACCGATCATCTCTCGATCCTATACCGTCCCGGTGTCCTCCGGCGAGTCCCGCGCATCGGGCCGGCTGCCGGACACAGGCCGCCAGCCGGTAAGCTCGCTGATCCGGCGATGCTCCACCGTCCGCGCATCCATGCCTTTCCCGATCTTGTTGTATTTGAGCGTATCGTCGTGAAAGGACATGGGCTCGACAAAACCGCATTTCACCTGTTCTACGAAACACTCTTTTCCCGCGTCGACGTCAATGATGACGAGCTGCATGTCCGGACAGTGGGAGGTATCGACGTCGAGCCATTCGGTTATGGCAAAATAGCGGGAGCAGGGTGACCAGATCCCGTGCCATCCGAAGACGCGGGACCCGAAGTACAGATCCTGCAGTGCAAGCATGGCATGGGAGCAGTCCCAGCTCGAACCCGCGCTGGGCGACAGCCGGGCCTTAAAGCGCCTGCAGGGAGACTGGACCAATTTTTCTGAAATTGATTTCATTACGGTCCGTGGGCAAGCCGGATGAATCCAGGAGCGAGCGCATTCCCCGCAGCTTGCTGCAGGGAGCTTGACCGGCACCATAATACGGTGAATTTCGCCCGAAGTCAATAAATAGTTGTTTATAACCATTTTAAATGGAGTGCAGGGAGGGCGACCCGAGCACATGAATTTTGACGCATTGAGCGGATTGAAACATCAGTTGTTTCATCAGCGGGTCCGGGGTTCGTTGCCGCGGTCCTGTCCGCGCAGCTCACAATAATAGGCAGTTACCAGTTACGAAGGCATCTAGATGCTCAAGGGCAATGAGGGGCGGTCCCTTGAGCTGTAGGATGATCTTTTTCTGAACGAGTGAGAATGGCGTATCATCGGCATCGATCCCGGCAGGGCGAAACGCTCCGTTCCTGGATGGATTGGAACATCGGTCCGGAAGGAACGTTATCTCTCCTCCGCGTGGAACGAGAAATGGGGTGAAGGTTCTGTTCGGCACCATACCGGCAGTCAACGATCATGAAGAGTATTCACCCGGCGGCACCCGTGATCACGATGTCCTGAGCGCCTCCACGATGTTCATCCTCGCTGCGCGGAACGCCGGCAGCACGCCGCCCACGAACCCCATGAAGAGCGAGAAGACGAGCGACCGCGTCACGATGTCCGGCGTGAGGGCAAAGGAGAAAGCGAGCTCCGAGAAGGTCTGCCAGTTGACGGTCGAAACGGTGAAGAACTGCAGAAAGGACGAGAAGAAAAGCCCCATGACGCCGCCGACGAGGCCCAGCAGCAGCGCCTCCATCAGGAACGCGGCCATGATGCTCCTTCTGCGGTAGCCCAGGGCCCGGAGCGTGCCGATCTCGGCGGTGCGGTTGGCCACGGCCGCGTACATGGTGATCATGGCGCCAATGACCGCGCCGAGGGAGAAGATAATGGTGAGCGTCATGCCCATGATCCCGAGGAAAGTGGCCATCATCTCGGACTGGTCGCTGTAGTACTTCGTCTCGCGCTTCGCCTCCACGGTGAGCCGG
This sequence comes from Nitrospirota bacterium, assembly GCA_013334545.1. Lineage (GTDB taxonomy): Bacteria > Nitrospirota > UBA9217 > UBA9217 > UBA9217 > JAAXXJ01. The sequence goes on from JAAXXJ010000299.1 coordinate 2,693, forward strand.
GGGTCCGTCTCGAGCCGCTCCTTCACCTTCGGGAGCTCCGCCGCGTCCCGCAGGCGGAAGAGCACGGATGAATAGACCGGCCTGCGAAAGGCCTGCATGAGCTGGTCCACGTCGCCCCAGATCTCGGAGCTGAAGCCCGTCGCTCCCGCGTCGAAGGTCCCCACCACGGTCCAGTCCCGCATGCCGAAGCGCAGCGTCTCGTTGATACCGCCGCCCTTGAACCGTTTTGCCACGCTCTGGCCCGCGATCACCTCCAGCGACCCGGGCCGCGGCATATGCCCCTCGATGAGCCTTACCTGCGGCCGGAGCGCGAGCGACTCCTGGCTGATCCCCCGGATCACCACGTTCGAGGGCTTGTCCGTGCCGCGCTTGGGCAGGGAGATGAGGACGACCATCTCCTTGGCCAGGAGCTGCCTGCCGTCCGTGCCGACGGCGATCTCCGGCTGGGTTGCGACCAAGGCGGCCTGGTCCCGGTCCACCCCGCTCTGCACCTCCGACTGCGAGGCCTTGCGGATCACGACCATGTTGTCGGTCGAGCCGGTCGCGATCAGTGTCTTCCGGAGCCCCGCGGCCAGCATCAGTGTGGCGGCGAATACAAAGACCACGAGCGCCATGCCCGAGGCGGTCAGCACCGTGGTGAGGCGGCGGGTCCAGAGGTTCCGGAAACTGTAGGAGAAGGGGATCGCCATGATAAAAACCCATTCAATGTTCAGGGTTCAACATTCACGAGTAAGATCCCGATGCCGTCATGATCATATTGAATGTTGAATATTGAATCTTGAATCCGTAGTTACGCTATCCTTCTCAGTCCGTCGGCGATCCGGATGGTCGCGCCGCGCCAGGTGGGGAATATCCCGGCGACCGTTCCGACGATGAAGGCGGCCAGCAGGTCCAGGTAGATGGTCTCAGGCGTGATCCGGAAGACCGGGATGAACTGCCCCAGCTTCTGGCCGGTCCATTGGGCGGCAGGAAAGGAGAGCGCAACACCCAGCACCCCCCCTGCCATGGCAATGACGAGTGACTCGCCGAACACCACGCCCGCCACGTGCCATGCGCCGAAGCCCAGCGTCTTCAGCGTGGCGTACTCGGCGATGCGCTCCCGGGCTGTCATGGCCATGGTGTTCGCGGCCACGACCATGATGATCACGATGACCACATAGGAAACGAGCCGGATGGCGACGATGATGGCCTCGGTCATGGACACGAAGCTCATCTGGAACGCCCGTTCCGTCTCGGTGAGCGTCTCGGCCAGGGAGTTCTTGAACATGCCGTCGACGAAGAGCGAGACCTCAGCCG
>JAAXXJ010000300.1 GCA_013334545.1 Nitrospirota bacterium
GAGGACTGCCGCCCCTTCGTCAAGGTGGCCGGGCTCATGCGCGAGGCCGGCGAGAAGACCGGTGAACGGGTCTGGGAACTGCCGCTCTGGGACGGCTACTGCGACCTCATCAAGAGCGATATCGCCGATATGAAGAACGCAGGCGGCAGGGACGGCAGCGTGATCACGGCGGCCTGCCTGCTCTCGAAGTTCGTGCAGAAGCACCCCTGGGTCCACCTCGACATCGCCGCCACGGCCTGGACCGACAAGGACCGGCCTTATACGCCGAAAGGCGCCACGGGCATCGGCGTCCGGCTTTTGACGCAGTTCCTGCGGGATTATACATAATGTAAAACGTGAAAGTGAAACGTGAGGGGTGGTTCGGGTCGTAGCCGCTGCTTTGTCGAGCACTGTGTTCATCCTCTCACGTCACACCAATCAAGGATATGGACCTCCACCAGATCGACATATTCTGCGCCATTGTCCGGCACCAGAGCTTCTCCCGTGCCGCTGAAACGCTCTTTCTCACCCAGCCGACGGTTAGCGGCCACATGAAGAACCTCGAGGCCGAACTGGGCGTGAAGCTGCTCGACCGCTTGGGCAAGCGGGCCATCCCCACCGAAGCGGGCGAGATACTCTTCCGGCACGGCACGCGGCTGCTCGAAGAGCGCGACCGGGCAAAGCAGGAGATCGAGCAGCTCACCGGCCGGATCAGCGGCGTCCTGACCATTGGCGGGAGCACGATCCCCGGTGCCTACCTGCTGCCGCCGCTCATCGGTGCGTTCAAGAAGAAGAACCCGGGCATCTCGGTCCAGCTGAGCATTGACGACACGGCGAAAATCACCGAGGCTGTTCTGGCCGGCAGCATCCGCATCGGCGTCGTCGGAGCCCGGCTTTCGGACCCGCAGCTCGAGGTCCATCCCTTTGAGTCCGATGAACTGGTCATCGCAGTGCCCGCACGCCATCCCTGGGCGCGGAAACGGACGGTCGCACCGCGGGATCTGAAGGGGCAGCCGTTCATCCTGCGCGAGCAGGGGTCAGGCACCCGCAAGATCATGGAGGACCGCCTGGAGAAGGCGGGCGTCTCGATCACTGATCTGAACGTCGAGGCCATCGTCGGGAGCAGCGACGCCGTGCGGCAGGCGGTCAAGGCGGGGCTTGGCGTCTCGATCCTGTCCCTCCGGGCCCTTACGGACGACATTAAGGCGGGGCGCCTCTCAGCCGTTCGCGTCGCGGGTGTCAAGATGGAACGGCACTTCTATGTTATCCTCCTGAAGGGGAGGACGCGCTCACCCCTCGCCAAGGCATTCCTCGACTTTATCCTCAATAAATCCCGCTAGCGTTCGACCGATCCGTTGTGCGTCCGTCCGAAGAATGCGCCTTTCCGCATCTTTCCCCATACTGCTCCAGTATTATTCCTTTCAATGCAAACACCTTCAATCCATCAGTATTAGCGATTTGACTCCCCGGTGTACCTCCCTTAAGATGACCTCCACTACACGATACGATGTGATGTTATCCCTGCGTTTCAGGCGATAAGAAGGGAGAACCGATAATGAGCGATGTTCACGACCAGGCATATGGATTGCGTTCGCTCTACCGGGATCCCTTGTTCGACCGGACTCTTGCGGAGCTTCGCGCACAGGGTGGCTATGCAGCTGTTGCGGCAGACAAGGCCGAGGAGTTCATCGGCATGCTGACCGGGAAGAATCCCGCCGGTGGCCGCCACCGGTTCCGCTTTACCCGGAACGGTGAGTACCGTATCAGGAACTGCCGCAAGGTGGATATAGGGTGCGGATACCGAATCGTCTGCATACAGAAGGACCAGCAGCTTGTCCTGCTCTATATAGGCACGCATGACGACTGTTTCCGGTGGATCGAGCGTCGCCGCACGGCGGAATATGACCTGGAGAGTGTGCCGAAGGGTGCGTGGGTGGATGTCGGTGGAGCTCGTCCTGTCGAGCCGGCATCGCGCAAGAAGGTGCACGAGGAAGAACGTTTCGCCGACGAGTACGAGGATTCACTCATGGACCAACTCGACGATGCGGTGTTGCGAAAGATATTCCCCGGATTGGTCGAGCATCGATAGCGGATACCTTGAGAAGAGTGTCTCTTGAAAGGAGAACAGACCATGAAGCATACATTCACGCTGGGAGCAAGCACCATCCCGGGAGAGTTCATCATCCCCCGGCTGCTGTCCGCCATGATCAAGCACCTGCCGGAGATCGAACTCAAGGTGGATATATCGGACAGTCTGAAAATATTCGAAGGAGTACGGAAGGGCGCGTACGAGATTGGCATCATCGGAACACGGTTCGATTCGCCGGAAGTGGAATTTTCGGTCATTGTCAAAGACGACCGGCTTGTGCTGATCACTCCCAAAGGCCATCCGCTTGCCGCCAAGGCTAACGTTTCCCTAAGCGATCTCAAAAGCCAGAACTTCGTCACACGGGAAAGGGGATCGGGGACACGGGCTGCCTATGAGAAGGCGTTCAAGGATGCGGGCCTCGCGCTGACAGACCTGAACACCGTCGCCGAGGTCGGCACCACCGAGGGGATCATTCAGGCCGTCGAAGGAGGCGCGGGTATCGCCATCGTATCGGAACTGGCGGCGAATGAGGCCATCGAGCTCGGGAAGGTCAAGGCACTGAACATCCCCCTGCTCAAGATGGTCCGGGATTTCTCGATCATTACGCGAAAGGGAGTTCCGCTGTCTAAAGATGCATCGGAAGTGCTCGCCGTGATCAAGGCGGTCATGAAGTAACGTGGATGCAGTTTTTCTGCAGGAGCTGTGCTATCACCGATGGGACGTTATGGCCGGCTTTGTCGGCTGGCGCCGGCTGCAGGCTTCAATCCTGTAGGACTGCCGTGCATGGCATGTTATCGGTTCGATTACGAAGTCGGTCTCCATAATGAACGAACGACCAGCCAAAAATGCATCGTCACAGAACGAACGAGCGGGGAGGCTCTTCGATCTCATCTCAAGGAGGAAGGTCATGGAACAGGAGCATCGTGAAGAGAAGGATCGCGAGGAGCTGAGCAGGCAGGATTTTCTGAAGGCCGCGGGGATCGCCGGCCTGGGCATGGCGGGACTGGGCGCTATGATGAGCACGCCCGCTTTAGCGGAGGAAGCCAAGGAGGGGAAGAAGGGCAAGTATATCATCGTCATCACCCACGGAGGGAACAATCCGAACCGGGCGATCTGGGCGCTGTTGATGGCAGAGACGATCCAGAAGAAGGGACTGGGCGACGTCCATGTCTGGATGACCATCGAGGGAGCGGAGCTCTCGAAGAAATCAGTGCCCGAGAAGATCATCTCTCCCATCTTCAGCAAGTTCGGGAACGCCATGGAGATCATGGACCGCGTCAGGAAGAATGGATGCAAGTTCGGCGTCTGCCCGCCCTGCGCCGAGTATTTCAGCGCCAAGGGCAACGAGATGTTCGAGTGGGTCGAACTGCAGGGCGGAGACTGGCTGATGAAGAACATCCAGGACGCCTGGGTGGTGTGGTTCTAGAGATAGAGCGGATGACGGTGGATCACAGGGGCTGGTCGTGCTTGATGCGATCAGCCCCGGTCATTTCTCATTGTTGCAACGGAGGTCGGTTATGAATGCAGAAGGATTGGGAACCTGTTGCGGAGCACATGCAGTAGGCGCCGAGAAGGGCACGGGCGATGCGGGCGGGGCAAAGAGCCTGCTGCTGATCATTGGATCGGATGTTCTGGGCAAGGAAGAGACCATCGGAAAGGTCCTGATGAAGGGCTTCTTTGAGACGATGAAGGTCAACAAACAGGTCCAGCACACCATCTTCGACGGCGGCTTGGCCATCGCTGTCGGGCGTTGGCCCGTCAGCAGCCGGTACAGGACGATACAGAACGAGTAGATGTCGGTTCGGGCGTCGGTGGGGGCCTGCCCGTACTGCTCGAACGGCGAGTAGCCGGGCGTCACGGCGCGCGCGCCCTGCGTGGTGCGCAAAGCAGGGTTGTAGGCTTTGGCAATGCCAAAA
>JAAXXJ010000301.1 GCA_013334545.1 Nitrospirota bacterium
ACCAGGCCAAGGCGCTTCTTGTCTATCGGCGCTATGTTGACCATTTCCCGCATCCGGTGGAAGCGAACCTCGAAACGCGGAACAAGATAGCAGAATCCTTAAAGAAGAACGACCGGGAAAACTATTTAGCTGAGATAAAACAGATCATCGTCATCGATGCCGGAGCGAAGGCGGAACGTACGCCTCGTACCCGCTATCTTGCAGGGAAAGGCGCTTTGGTCCTGGCAGAGGAGACCTTCGGACAGTTTACCGGGATCAAACTGGTTGAGCCGTTCAAGGTGAACCTTGATAAGAAAAAAGGCTTGATGAAGGTTATGACCCAGCAGTTCAGCAAGCTCCTCGATTATGAGGTTGGCGAGATCACTGCCGCTGCGACCTTCTATCTGGCCGAGATCTATGCAGACTTCAGCAAGGGCCTGAAGGAGTCAGAACGTCCTCAAGACCTGACCGCACTGGAGCTTGAAGAGTATGAGCTTGCCCTTGAGGAGCAGGCGTTTCCCTTCGAGGAGAAGGCCATTACTACGCATAAGAGCAATCTTGAGCTCGTCTCCCGCGGGGTATATAACGAGTGGGTCGATAAGAGCCTGCATAAACTGGCAGCGCTTCTTCCTGCCCGATACGATAAGCCGGAAGAGGAGAGCCCCGTCATCGATTCAGCGGACCATTACCGGTACGCCATAGAGCGTCATGAACCAGCCATACAGAAGGCTGAAGAGCCAATGAAGGACGAAAAAGCGGACGCGCCCAAGGAACCGGTGAAGACCGGGGAACAGGAACCAGATAGGGTTCCGGCTGATGCTCAGGAAGAGGTAACGATGGTGAAGCCGGGACAGGATGTGAAGCCTCATGATCTGGTTAAGAAAGCGGGCGAGATCGACGCCAGCAGTTCCCCGCCTGCGGCAGCGTCAAAATAATGGTCAGGTGACCAGGAAAGGATCTGTGCCATGCAGGGCAATAATAGAGCGTTGATATGGCTGTCAGGACCTAAAAGGATGACCATTTGGTTATCCATGATGACCCTGGTCTTTGTCCTTAGCGGATGCGCGGCCAAGGCAACGATATCAGAGACTCCGACCCCTAATGCAACCGTTAAAGACCAGGGGCCATCCGTAGCACAGCTTCAGAATGGCCAGCAGGGGTTCATCATCAGGGAAAACCCTATAATGGAAAGCGAATCCAAGAGAGAATTCGAGCACGCCGTTTCGATGATGAAGGACGGGAAAAATGACAAGGCCATAGAACTTCTGGCAAAAGTCATCGAGCGACAACCGGGCGTTACTGCACCCTATATTAACATTGCGATTGCCTATATGCGGACGAACAAACCTGAACAGGCCGAGCAAAATCTTAAAACAGCTTTGGGATTGTTTCCCGCTCACCCGGTAGCCAGCAATGAATATGGGTTGCTTCTCAGGAAGGCCGGACGATTTAAGGAGGCACGAGAGGTTTATGAGAAGGAGATCACACGCTTTCCGGAGTATCTGCCTGTCCATAAAAATCTCGGGATACTTTGTGATCTGTATCTCAGCGATCCGGTCTGTGCGCTCAAGCAATTTGAGATCTACAGCGAGGGGATGCCCTCTGACTCACAGGTCAAGACCTGGATAGCCGAGCTCCGCATGAGGGCCGGACATTAGTTCAACGAAAGGAGGGAATATGCACCTGCAAGGATTGCTTATTGTCGGACTGCTTCTTACGCTCAGCGGCACGGCCACGGCTTCCGACAAGAGGCTAGCGGCCAAGGATGCGGCCCAAAATGCGCCCAAGACGACGGAGCCCAAACCGGATGCGAAGGCCTCTGACGCAAAGGAGCTTTCAGGGATATCCATCGTCGGTAACGATGAAGCCCCGAAGTCCCTGTATATCGTGCCGTGGAAAGGCTCTGAATTAGGCGAGGCGACAAGCATGGGAATGGACCTGGATGAACGTGCAACGCCGGTCGACCGTGACGTGTTCAAGAGGCAGCTGGATTATTATGAGGTCAGCAACAGGAAATAAAAACATTATCGCGTTAGCGAAAACAAGGAGGAAGTAAAATGTTTATCGTGCGGTTTTTTCAGAGTGGTGGATTCTTCATGTTCCCTATTTTGCTCGTATTGCTGGTCGGTTTGGCCATCGCGGTCGAACGCTGGACCCACTTGAAAAGGGTCCAGACCGAGAACAACAAGGCGTGGGACCAGTTGTATCCGGTACTGGAAAAGGGTGAGTTCGACAAGGCCCGGGACATGGCCAACAAGGGCAAATCCAACATGGATCAAATGATGGGGATGGGACTGGCCCGCCAGGGAGCGGTGAGACGTCGGGAAGACATCGAGATCGCCATGGAAGAGAGCCTCATGGAAATAGTCCCACAATTGGAAAAGCGCACTCCGTACCTGGCGCTGCTCGCTAATATCGCCACCCTGTTCGGTCTGCTTGGCACCATTATGGGTCTTATCAGCGCCTTCGCCGCGGTAGCGACTGCGAGCCCCGCTTCGAAGGCTGCCCTGCTCGCGGCCAGCATTTCAGAGGCCATGAACTGCACTGCCTTTGGTCTGATGGCGGCGATCCCGCTTCTTTTATTCCATGCCCGTCTTACGACAAATACGGGCAAGATCGTGAACAGCCTGGAAATGGCATCGGTAAAGGCGTTAAATACCATTTCCATTTTTGCGAAGAGACTGGCTGACAGACCTCCGGTCCTGCCTGGTACGCAACTCACAGGAGCCAATCATGATCAAGCGATTTCATAAAAGAAGGGGAGGAGAAGAACCATCTGATTTCGATACGGATATCATGCACCTCCTCAATTTGACGCCCATGATGGATATCCTTACTGTTCTCGTGGTCTTCCTGCTCATCACCGCCGTCTTTATGAGCATTACGGTCCAGGAACTCTCCGTCCCGACCGCAGGCGGCGGGGCTGCGGCCAGCAAGCCCAATTTCGCCATTGAGGTGATAGTCCGCAAGGCAGGGCTGCAGGTCGCCAACGGTTCATCTGTGGAGGCCTCGATCCCCAAAAAAGGTGATAGCTATGACATTGAGCTTCTGTCAACGGTCCTGGCGCGTATCAAGGACCAGTATCCGGAAAAGGATGACGCGACGGTTTTGATGGAGCCGGATATCAAGTACGACCATCTTATCGAGATCATGGATGCAGTGCGGAGCGCAGATGTCCGGTCGGAAGGAAGCGATGAGGTAAAAAAGATCAGCCTCTTTTCAAAGATAGCCATAGGAGATGCGCCATGATAAACAGCAGACGCATGAAGCGGATGGAACGGAACAACAAGAAAGGCGCGATCAAAGGTCTTGGTATAAACCTGATCCCGATGATGGATGTCCTTTGCGTTCTGGTGTTTTTCCTGCTTTTCCACTCGTTCAACAGCACTCTGCCGGATGCGCAGATCGCACTGCCCGCGTCCACGGTAGAGGCCAGGCCGAGGGAAACGATCGCGATCGTGGTAAGCCCGGAAACAGTAATGGTCCAGAGCGAACCCGTGGTCGACACCCCGAGCCTTTTGGATGACAGCATCGGGTTGGTACGTGAACTACGGGATCGGCTGAAGCAGCTTGAAAGCGAGATGGTCGGCTTGGGCACCAGCGTGGCCGCTGAAAGCAAGGAAATCACCCTTCTTGCCGACAAAACGATCCCGTTCAAGGTGCTTAAAAAAATAATGTCAACGTGCACGGCCTCTGGATACGGAAGGATCTCACTCGCTGTCGTCCAGAAGGCGGAGAAATAGCGGGGGAGCCGTGAACACATCAATTTTAGCGGAAGAATTGGCAAATCTGAGCACCAATATCGAGCATGTCCAGCGACAGCACGATGCGTTGCAAAGCGAACTGCGATCCGTCGAGAAGGAGATCGAGACGTTCTCGGACGACATACAGCGGTTCGATGCGTTGCGGGACGTTTGTATCGCGCTCGACAAACTGGGGGAGCGTAATGCAGGCGAACTCTTCTGGGAGGGGGTCGCAAATACCCCAA